>NZ_JBPGXO010000049.1:0-29055 GCF_056755555.1 Luteibacter sp. SVR4-7G
GGATGGCACCGACCATCTGCGTGCCGAAGATGTCCGCCAGGTAAGCCGGAACCGTGGCGAAGCCGCCGCCGTACATGGAGATGATGACGCACACCGTGATGACGAAAGCCGCCGCCATGCCCAGATGACCCAGCGTGGGCAGCAGGCAATAAAGCACGATGCCGAGCACGAAGAACACGATGTAGGTGAGCTTGCGGCCAAGGAAATCCGAGGCGGATGCCCAGCCGAGACGGCCGACGGAATTGAACAAGCTGATGAGTCCGACGAGGCCAGCGGCCGCGGCGGCGATCGCCGTCTTCTGTTCGGTCGTGAGCTCCGCCGTGGGATGCACGCCGAGCAGGCCCGCACCGAACACGTCCTGGAGCATGGGGCTTGCCATCGAGATCACGCCGATGCCGGCGGTGACGTTAAGACAGAGCACGCCCCAGATCAGCCAGAACTGCGGCGTTTTCCACGCCTGACTCAGGTGCACGTGGTGCGAGGTGATGAGCGGTGCCTTCTTCGCGTCGACGGCCTCCGGCTGGAAACCCAGCGGCCGCCAGCCCTTCGGGGTCACGCGGAAGCCGAAGGCACCCAGCGACATCACCACGAAATAGAGGACGCCCATGCAGATCAAGGTGGAGGACACGCCCGCCGACACCCCGTCGCCGAAGACCGCCATCAGCTTCACGGCAATGGGTGCGCCGATCATCGCGCCGCCGCCATAGCCCATGATCGCGAAGCCCGTGGCGAGGCCGCGCCGATCAGGGAACCATTTGATCAGCGTCGACACCGGCGTGATGTAGCCGAGCCCCTGCCCTATGCCACCGAGCACGCCGCAGCCCAGGTAGACCAGCCACAACTGGTGCATGGATACGCCGATGCCGCCGATCACGAGGCCGCCGCCCCAACAACAGGCGGCAATGAAACCGGCCTTGCGCGGACCGGCACGTTCCAGCCAGCCACCCCACAGGGCCGCTGCCACGCCGAGCATGAAGATGAAGGTCTCGAAGATGTGGTTGACCGCCGGAACGGTCCAGTTGCACGTGGTGGTCGTGAGCTGGTCGAGGAAACCCTGGCTTGCGCATATCGCAGCATCCGCCCCCGGCACCAGCTTGGTCATCGGCAGCCAGAACACGGAAAACCCGTAGGCCATGCCGATGCAGAGGTGGATGGCGAGCGCCGCGGGCGGCACGAGCCAGCGGTTGAACTTCGGTCCTGCGATCGTACGTTCCCGCGCCAGCAACCCGCCTGCAGCCATGTGCCGTTCCCCCGCCGATGAAGGTGCATCTGCCCTGATGGCATCTTAGGCAGGTTTCCGGCGGGCGCCACCCTACCTTGGTCTTAAGGACGGCCCGGTCAATCTTCCAGCCTGACGACGCACTCGATGCCCTGGCGCGCCATTTTCGCGTAAGGACACAGGCGCTCGGTGTTACGGACCAGTCCCTCCGCGAGCGGGCGGGGAACGCCGGGAAGCGAAATGGCGACGTGCGCCACCAGGGTGAACAGGCCATCCATGGGATCGCGGCCGAAGGTCACCGCGGCGGTGACCATGGCATCCGGGATGGCAATCTGCTCGCGGGTGGCCAGCAGGCTCAATGCGCCGTGGAAACACGCGGCGAAGCCAGCCGCGAAAAGCTGCTCCGGATTGCTGCCCCCGCCCGGACCACCCAGCTCAGGCGGCAAGCGCAGACCGATGTCCAGCCAACCGTCGGTGGAGCGGGCCTTGCCGGAGGCGCGGCCGTGGGCGGCTTCACCGCCGGTGACACTGACCGTGCCCGTGTACAACGGAGCGAATTCCGCTCCGGTGTATCTGTCCAGCAAGGACACCGGAGGCGGCGTCGGCTTTGACATGGGAGTGGCCGCTGCTCAAGCCGCCGAAGCGTACTGGGCGTATTTCGAGGTCTTCAGCCATGCCGGGAAGTCGATCGTGCCAAGGTGTGCCCCGGGGCCGGCCACCAGGTCGTCATCGGCAAGCAGCGCGCCGAAGTACGGTGCTTTTGCGTCGCCGATCACCTCGTGCGGATCCTGGATGATCTTGAGGAAGCGCGCTACAAGCTCTGCCATGCGGAACTTCTCGGGACCGCCGATCTCGATGATGCCGTTCACGGGCGTCCCTGTCGCCGCGACGACGACCGACGCCGCCACCTCGTCGGACGCGATGGGCTGGATATGGGCCGTGGGCAGCCGGATGCTGCCGCCCTGCGCCGCCGATTGCGCGATCCCGCCGAGGAATTCGAAGAACTGCGTCGAACGGACGATGGTGTACGGAATGCCGGATGCCGCGATGAGACGCTCCTGGGCGACCTTTGCGACCAGGTACTCACTGCCGGGAAGCCTGTCGGCCCCCACGACCGAAAGCGCCACGTGGCGATCGACTCCCGCGCGTTTTTCCGCGGCAAAGATGTTGCGGCCGGCCGTCTCGAAGAAGGCGAGCACGTCCGGCCCGACGAACACCGGCGAATTGGCCAGGTCGATCACCGTGTCGACGCCGGTCATGGCCGCGTCCAGGCCTTCGCCGGTCAGGGTGTTCACCCCGGAGGAAGGCGAGGCGGCGATGGCCTCGTGGCCGAGGGCACGAAGTCCCTGCACGACCTTGCTGCCGATGAGGCCGGTTCCGCCGATGACGAGACATTTCATGATGGCTACCTCTGTTGAACGTCGAATCATCCTAGGTTCGGGTGAGCCGGCCCGGTAGCACCCTGCGCGGGATCACGGTGTTGTCGTCCCTGCACCAATGGGCAGGTTGCTGCCGCATTCCAGGTCCAACGCCCGGATGGCGCCGATCATGAAGTCGATGAATACACGGACGCGCGACGGCAGCTGCTGGCGGGACTGGTAGCAGACGTAATGCCCACGATCGTCCGGTGCGTATTGGCTCAGGCAAGCCACCAGCCGGCCTGAGCGCAGGTGTTCGCAGACCTGGTAACCGGCCAGCTGCGCGACGCCCCGCCCTTCAAGTACCGCCTGCAGGACGAGGTCGGTGTCGTTGAATACTTCCATGGCAGGCGGCAACGCCTTGCGCACGCGTCCGTCCACCTTGAATTCCCATTCATCGATGCGGCCCGAACCCGAGCGGTAGTGAATGCCGCTGTGCATGCCGAGCGCGTCCACGCTGACGATGGCACCGTGTTCGCGGAGGTATGCCGGAGTGGCGCACACGAACATCTGCATCGGCACGACCTGACGCGCGATGATCTGGCTGTCCTCCATGCGCCCGTTGCGGAAGGCCACGTCCACGCGGTCGCCAGTGAAATCAAAAGGGCGATCGTCGAGCAGCAGGTCGATCGCGATCTCCGGATAGGCATCGCGGAACCGGTTCAACAAGGGTGCCACCACCTTGCGCCCGAAGCCCATGGGCGCACCGATGCGCAACTGGCCACGGGGCGGTCCATTACGGAGTTCGCGCATGTCGTCCAGCGCCTGGGAGATGCGCTCCACGCCGGGATGGCAATTCTCGAAAAAGATCTCGCCTTCGCGGGTAAGCGACGTGCTGCGCGTCGTACGCGAGAAGAGGCGTGCACCCACTTGCTGCTCCAGCTTCTGCACGCTGCGGCTCACGGCCGAGCGGCCGATGCCGAGGCGGTCCGCGGCCCGGGCAAAGCTGCCTTCGTTCACCACGGCGATGAAGGCGACGACGCCCGCATAGCTGGCGGAAAACGACGTGGCGAGCGCGTCCGTGCCTCCGCGGCTCGACGGCGAATGGGTGTTCATGACAGGTCCTCGTTCCGGCGCCGGACGCGGCGGACGCCGGTCGCCTGGATGTGATCGCGTGCATCGTGGAGCAATGCGCGACATGCGTCGGCATCGAGGCGCAGCAGCATCGCCACCTCGTCGATACCCGCCTCGAAGATGTCGCTCATCAGAAAGGCCACCCGGGCATTCGCGGACAGCCCGTCGAGTGCGTCGAGCAGGCCGTTGAAGACGGTGTCCACCGGCTGCCGCGTCGATAGCTGCCTGCGCAAACTCTCGTAGATCGTATTCGCATCGTCCATATCCCACAGACGTGGCGAGCTCCCCGGCTGTGACATGGCCATTGGTGCCTGACAGGCAACACCGTAGTCACGCCCGCAGATCTACCCCGGTGCCCGTTGCAGCCATAGCCTCTCCGCCATCACCCACCAAGGATCCATCCGATGAGCCAGCGTCTCGATTACATGCAGCAGTCCCCCGACATGGTCAAGAAACTCATGGAACTGAGCGCCCTGTACAAGAAATCCACGCTGGGCGACACCATCCACGACCTGGTGAACATCCGCGCTTCGCAGCTGAACGGCTGCGCCTTCTGCGTCGACATGCACAGCAAGGAAGCGAAGATCCACGGCGAGCGCGAACTGCGCCTCTACCACGTCGCGATCTGGCGCGAGTCAAGCCTGTTCGAGCCGCGCGAACGCGCCGCCCTGGCCTGGACCGAAGCCCTGACCCAGATCCCCGCCCATGGCGTTTCCGACGAACTCTACGAGCGCGTGCGGAGCCAGTTCTCCGAGAAGGAGCTCTCCGACCTGACCTTCCAGATCATGGTCATCAACGCCTGGAATCGCGCCAACGTCGCCTTCCTTCCCACCCCCGGCGCGTTCGATAAAGCCTGGGGCCTGGATAAGGCCGGCCTTTCCTGAGATCACTCCCCGAGGACACGCCATGCGCACTGCCAAGGTATTCGCACTACTCGTCGCCTTTTTGCCGGCGCTCGCCCTTGCCCAGAAGGACCCGGCCGAGGGCGCACCCCAGCCCGACGTCAAGGACCTCATGACCAAGGCCCTGAAAGACAACCCGGGCAAGGAGATCACCCTCATCTCCGTCGATTACCCGCCCGGGGCGATCGAACATGTGCACAGGCACGACGCCCACGCCATGCTGTACGTGATTGAAGGCAACATCGTGATGGGCGTCAAGGGCAAGCCGGAGCAGGCGCTCAAGCCCGGCGACACCTTCTACGAAGGCCCCGACGACATCCACACCGTCGGCCGCAACGCCAGCAAGACCGAGCCCGCGAAGTTCGTGGTGTTCATCCTGAAGGACAAGAACAAGCCGTTGGTGATGCCCGTCCACTGAAGCCCGGGACATGGTAGGAGCGCGCCTTGCGCGCGACAGCTTTTGAGGCCGAGAGCCACAGGACCTGTCGCCTTTTCGCGAAAAGCTGTCGCGCGCAGGCGCGCTCCTACATCGGATCCATTGAGGCGCAAAGGTTGCGCATGGGACGATTTTGCCCAAGACACGTCACAGACGGGTAAGCACAATCGTCTGATGGGTATGAACGAAGCCACAGCCACCTTTTCCGCACTGCGGCCACGCCTGCACGGGATCGCCTACCGCATGCTCGGCTCCGTGGCCGAGTCGGAAGACGTGGTCCAGGACATCTGGCTGAGCTGGAACGGCGTCGAGCACGGCAGCATCGACAACCCCGAGGCCTGGCTGGTGGCGGCCACGACGCGGCGCGCCATCGACCGGCTGCGCGCCGCCAAGGCGCGTCGCGAGGACTATGTCGGCATCTGGTTGCCCGAGCCGATCCTCACGGATGAGGGCGCCTCGCCGGAAGACCTGAAGGAACTGGCCGACGATGTCTCCGTGGCCTTCCTGCTCCTGCTGGAACGCCTCTCGCCCGAAGCGCGAGCGGCCTTCCTGATGCGCGAAGTCCTGGACGCCGACTACCCGGAGATCGCCAGCACCCTCGGCAAGAGCGAGGCTGCCTGCCGTCAACTGGTGCACCGGGCGAAAGACCAGCTCCGCGACGAGCGCCCACGGCAAACCGTGCCGCACGACGCCCACCTGGTGTTGATGCGCCGCTTCGCGGAGGCGATGGCCCGGGGCGATTTCCAGGCCCTCCGCTCCATGCTGGCGGCGGACGCCGACCTGCAGGGCGACGGCGGCGGCAAGGTCAGTACCTTCCCCCAACCGATGCTCGGCGGGCAGCGCATCGCGCAGCTCTACTACGCCGCGCACCTGCGTTATGGCGACGAGGTACAGGTGCGCCTCGTGCGCATCAACGGCGAATGGTCGCTGCTCCGCTACATCGAGGGCGAACTGGAGTCCGCCCAGACCTACGTCACCGACGGCGAGAAGATCCTGAGCATTCACGTGCAGCGCAACCCGGACAAGCTTGCCCGGATCGCGCGTGGATTGCAGGGGTTCCGCGCCGCCTGACGCCGTCGTTCCTGCGCAGGCAGGAACCTGGCGACTCGGCTCTGCGTCGTAGCCACGGAGTCACCGGGCCCCTGCCCTCGCAAGAGCAGCTGTCGTGATCAGCTGTAACGGACGCCGACGATCTCGTAGTTCTTCACGCCATTAGGAGCCTGGAACTCGAACTCGTCGCCCTCGCTCTTGCCGATCAGCGCACGCGCGATCGGCGAAGATACGGCGATGAGGTTCTGCTTGATGTCGGCTTCGATGTCGCCGACGATCGTGTAGGTCACTTCGGCATCGGTATCGAGGTCGACTAGGTCGACGATGGCGCCGAACACCACCTTCTTCCCGGCGCCGAGCCGCTCGGTATCGATCACCTCGGAGTTCGACAGCGCGGCCTCGAGCTCGTTGATGCGGCCTTCGTTGAAGCCATGCAGTTCGCGCGCCGCGTGGTACTCGGCGTTCTCCTTGAGGTCGCCGTGCGCACGCGCCTCGGCCACGGCGTTGATCAGCTCCTGGCGCTTGGGGCCCTTCAGCTGCTCCAGTTCCGCGCGAAGACGGTCTGCACCTTTCTTGGTCAGCGGGGGACGTGTGCTGCTCATGCGTGAAGCTCCTTGTGCAAGTCCTGCAGGCTGTTGACCTCACCATCGGCATGGAAGTCGAGCGAGTGCACGAGGGCACGCGCGCCGGCGACGGTCGTGGAATACGTGACGCGCTGCTGCAGCGCCTCGCGGCGGATCGAGAACGAATCGGAAATGGCCTGCTTGCCTTCCGTCGTGTTGACGATGTAGACCACCTCGCCGTTCTTGATCAGGTCGACGATGTGCGGACGGCCTTCCAGCACCTTGTTGATGCGCTCGCAGGTCACGCCATTGTCCTGCAGGAACTTCGCCGTGCCCGAGGTGGCCACGATGACATAGCCGCGCGCGGCCACGTCCTTCGCGATCGGCAGCAGGCGGTCCTTGTCGGCGTCGCGCACGGACATGAACACCTTGCCCTTAGGCGGCGCCTTGATGCCTGCGGCCTCGTGGCCGCGCGCGAACGCGGCGCCGAAGCTGCGGCCCACGCCCATCACCTCGCCCGTGGAGCGCATCTCGGGACCCAGGATCGGATCGACGTTCTGGAACTTCAGGAACGGGAAGATGGCTTCCTTCACCGAGTAGTACGACGGAATGATCTCCTTCGTCGCGCCCTGCTCGATCAGGGTGCGCCCGGCCATGGCGCGCGCGGCGATCTTCGCCAGCGACATGCCGGTGGCCTTGCACACGAATGGTACGGTGCGCGACGCGCGCGGGTTCACCTCGAGGATGAACACGTCGTCGCCCTGGATGGCGAACTGCGTGTTCATGAGGCCGATGACCTTCAGCTCCTGCGCCATCAGCTTCACCTGCCGGCGCATTTCGTCCTGTACCTCGGCGCTGAGCGAATACGGCGGCAGCGAGCACGACGAGTCGCCGGAATGCACGCCGGCTTCCTCGATGTGTTCCATGATGCCACCCACCAGCACGTTGCCCTCGGCGTCGGCGACGATGTCCACGTCCACCTCCACCGCGTGGTCGAGGAAGCGGTCGAGCAATACCGGCGATTCGTTCGAGACCTGCACGGCCTCACGGATGTAGCGCGAGAGGTCGGCGTCGGCGTAGACGATTTCCATGGCGCGGCCGCCCAGCACGTAGCTGGGACGCACCACCAGCGGATAGCCGATCTCGCGGGCGAGCGCCAGCGCCTCGTCGGCATTGCGCGCGGTGCGGTTCGGCGGCTGCTTCAGGCCGAGCTTCTGGATCATCTTCTGGAAGCGCTCGCGATCTTCCGCGAGGTCGATCGAATCGGCGCTGGTGCCGATCACCGGCACGCCCGCGGCCTCGAGCGCGCGTGCGAGCTTCAGCGGGGTCTGTCCGCCGTACTGCACGATGACACCCTTCGGCTTCTCCAGGTCCACGATCTCCAGCACGTCCTCGAGCGTCAGCGGCTCGAAGTACAGGCGGTCGGAGGTGTCATAGTCGGTGGACACGGTTTCCGGGTTGCAGTTGACCATGATGGTCTCGAACCCGTCCTCGCGCAGGGCGAGGGCCGCGTGCACGCAGCAATAATCGAACTCGATACCCTGGCCGATGCGGTTCGGGCCGCCGCCGAGGACGATGATCTTGTCCCGGTCGGTGGGGTTCGCCTCGCACTCTTCCTCGTACGTGGAATACATGTACGCGGTGGTGGTAGCGAACTCGGCGGCGCAGGAGTCCACGCGCTTGTACACGGGGCGCACACCGAGCGTGCGGCGCACGTGGCGCACGGCGGCCTCGTCGGTGCCGACGAGTTCGGCCAGGCGCGCATCGGAGAAGCCCATGCGCTTCAGCTCGCGCATGCGCGGCTCGTCGAGCGCCGCGATGCCCTGGCGCTGCACTTCGCCCTCGGTCATCACGATGTCCTCGAACGCGGCGAGGAACCAGGGATCGATGCGCGTCAGTTCGTGCACTTCCTCCAGCGACAGGCCGGCGCGGAACGCGTCGGCCACGTGGAACACGCGGTCCGGACGCGGCTCGCGCAACTCGCGCTTGAGTGTCAGGAAGCCTTCTTCGCTGCCGATGTCCAAGCCGGTCGGGTTGAGGCCGGTCTTGCCGATCTCCAGGCCGCGCAGGGCCTTCTGCATCGACTCGTGGAAGGTGCGGCCCATGGCCATCACCTCGCCCACCGACTTCATCTGGGTGGTGAGGCGCGCATCGGCAGCCGGGAACTTCTCGAACGCGAAGCGCGGGATCTTGGTGACGACGTAGTCGATGGACGGCTCGAACGACGCCGGCGTGAGGCCGCCCGTGATGTCGTTCTTCAGTTCGTCGAGGGTATAACCGACGGCCAGCTTGGCCGCAACCTTGGCGATCGGGAAGCCGGTGGCCTTCGAGGCCAGCGCCGAGGAGCGCGACACGCGCGGATTCATCTCGATGACGACGACGCGGCCATCCTCGGCATTGATGCCGAACTGCACGTTGGAGCCGCCCGTGTCGACGCCGATCTTGCGCAGCACCGCGATGGACGCGTTGCGCAGGCGCTGGTATTCCTTGTCGGTGAGCGTCTGCGCCGGCGCGACGGTGATGGAGTCGCCGGTGTGCACGCCCATCGGGTCGAAGTTCTCGATCGAGCACACGATGATGCAGTTGTCCGCCTTGTCGCGGACGACCTCCATCTCGAATTCCTTCCAACCCAGCACCGATTCTTCCACCAGCACTTCGTGCACGGGCGAGAGCTCGAGGCCGCGGCCGACGATCTCGACGAACTCTTCCTTGTTATAGGCGATGCCGCCGCCCGAGCCGCCGAGCGTGAAGCTCGGACGGATGATGGTGGGGAAGCCGACGGTGGTCTGGATCTCGAGCGCCTGCTCCATCGAGCGCGCCACTTCCGCCTTCGGACATTCCAGGCCGATGTCGGCCATGGCCTTGCGGAACAGGTCGCGGTCTTCGGCCATGCGAATGGCTTCGCGCGACGCACCGATCAGTTCCACGTTGTATTTCTCGAGCACGCCGTTGTCGGCGAGGTCGAGCGCGCAGTTGAGGCCGGTCTGGCCGCCCATCGTCGGCAGCACCGCGTCGGGGCGCTCCTTGGCGATGATGCGCTCCACGGTCTGCCAGTTGATCGGCTCGATGTAGACGGCGTCGGCCGTCTCCGGGTCGGTCATGATCGTCGCCGGGTTCGAATTCACCAGGACGACGCGGTAACCCTCTTCCTTCAGCGCCTTGCAGGCCTGGGCACCGGAGTAATCGAACTCGCAGGCCTGGCCGATGACGATCGGGCCGGCGCCGATGACGAGGATGGTCTTGATGTCGCTGCGCTTTGGCATGTGTTTTCTCGCGAATCGATGGCGGATGGAGGACGACGGGGACTGGCGTCAGGACGCCTGCTTCGCCTTGTGCGCTTCCATCGCGGCAATGAACGTGTCGAACAGGTAACCGACGTCTTCCGGACCCGGGCTCGCTTCGGGATGACCCTGGAAGCAGAACGCCGGCCGGTCGGTCAGGGCGAAGCCCTGCAGCGAGCCGTCGAACAGCGAGGTGTGGGTGACGCGCACGTTGCCGGGCAGCGTCGCGGGATCCACGGCGAAACCGTGGTTCTGCGAGCTGATCAGCACGCGGCCGGTATCGTGGTCCTTCACCGGGTGGTTCGCGCCATGGTGGCCGAACTTCATCTTGAGCGTCTTCGCGCCGATCGCCAGCGCCATGATCTGATGGCCGAGACAGATGCCGAAGGTGGGAATCTTCGTGTCCAGGATCTGCTTCGTCGCCTCGATGGCGTAGTCGCAGGCGGCCGGATCGCCCGGGCCATTGGCCAGGAAGATGCCGTCCGGATTCATGGCCAGCACCTCACTCGCGGGCGTCTGCGCCGGCACCACCGTGATGTCGACACCGCGACCGGCGAGCAGGCGCAGGATGTTCTGCTTCACGCCGTAGTCGTACGCGACGACCCTGAACTTCTTCGGCGCGTTGTAGAAGCCCTGCTTGTCGAGGTCGTAGACACCCTCGGTCCACTGGTAGGTCTTCGTGGTGCTGACCACCTTGGCGAGGTCCATGCCGTTGAGGCCCGGGAAGCCCTTCGCCTTGGCCACCGCGGCGTCGGCGTCGATCGCGTCGCCCGCCACGATGCAGCCGTTCAGTGCGCCCTTCTCGCGAAGGATGCGGGTCAGGCGGCGCGTGTCGATACCGGCGATGGCCACGATGCCGTGGCGCCGCAGGTAGTGCGGCAGCGGCTCGGTGCTGCGCCAGTTGCTGGCGAGGCGCGGCACGTCGCGCACGATGAGGCCCGCCGCGTGGACGCGGTCGGCCTCGACGTCGACGTCGTTGGTACCGGTGTTGCCGATATGCGGATACGTGAGGGTGACGATCTGCCGGGAGTACGACGGGTCGGTCAGGATTTCCTGGTACCCCGTCATGGCGGTGTTGAACACCACCTCGCCAACCGTCTCACCGTGGGCACCGACGGCATGGCCGTGGAAAATGCTGCCGTCTTCGAGAGCAAGCAGAGCAGGAATACGCATGGAATGGGCCGCCTTCAGGTGCAGCAAAGCCCGCAAGCCTGCGTGAAGCGGCTCGTGGGCCTTGGGGAAAAGGAATCGCTGGGCGGGAAAGAATAATAGATGACAGGCAGCTTTCTGTCCACCGGAAACGATGTCTGAACGCGTAGGAAAATGCCGAGGGGAACACCCCCGGGCACGATACAATGCCGCCCGAGCTACCCATCCGAGAACCGACCGCATGCTGCTCGACCCTGCTCGCCTGGAACGTCCCGATACCGACATCAGGCACGAGCCGTTCTCCTTCATGATCGCGCACGGGCAACTTCCGGACGATGCCCGTGGGGACCTCGACCGCGATTTCCCCCAGTACGGCAGCGCAGGGTTCTTCCCCTATGACGCCAGCGACTGCGGCCCGTCGGTGAACGAACTGGTCGAGCAGATGACCTCGCGCGAGTTTTCGGCGGCCATCGGCCGGCACCTGGGCATCGAAGGCCTGGAGAACTACCCGACCCTGGTCACCCTCTGCCGCCTGCTGAACCGCCGCCACGGCACCATCCATACCGACAGCAAGTCGAAGATCGCCACGGCGCTGATCTACCTCAACCCGATGTGGCCCGACACCAGCGACGGCTGCCTCCGTTTCCTCCGCTCGATCAATGACATCGATGATGTGGTTGCGCCAGAGTTGAAGCCGCTGTACGGCGAGTTCGCGGTGTTCCGCCGTGCCGAAAACTCCTTCCACGGCCACCTGCCCTACGAGGGCGAGCGCCGGGTGATCCAGGTAGCCTGGCTCACCTCCGAGGAGGAGAAGGCCCGCAAGACCAAGCGGGGCAAGTTCTCGCGGGTCTTCAAGAAGATCTTCGGCAAGCTGGACCGCAAGATGGGGGCCGACCGCGACCGCAACGCCTCCCACCCGGACTAAGACACCCGTAGGAGCGCGCCTGCGCGCGACATCTTTTGGGGCCGTGAGCAACAGGCCCTGCTGCTCCTCGCGAAAACCTGCCGCTCCTCGCGAAAAGATGTCGCGCGCGAAGCGCGCTCCTACGCCCCAGCGAAATACCAGGCCACGAACACCGCAAAGACTCCGTAAAGCGCGCCGATCGGCATGAGCCAGCGCGCTTCCACCGCCCCGCGCCGGAACATCGCCCACAGCGCGATGACCGCCACGGCGGTGATCGCGCCGGCCACCACCAGCGGCGTGTCGAACAGCCATGGCGTCGCGAACAGCGCCAGCGAACTCGGAATCGTCGCCTGGATCATCATCGCGCCGGAGATGTTGGCCAGCGCGAGCCGCTCCTTGCCCTGGCGCACCCAGATCAGCGCGTTCACCGTCTCCGGCAGTTCGGTGGCGACGGGGCTGAGCACCAGGGCCACGATATGCGGCGACAACTGGAAGAATGCACCCAGCGACTCCAGCTGCCAGACGAAGGTCCGCGAGGCCACCGCGATCACCAGCAGCGCCAGGCCCGTCTGCAGCGCCACCCAGGCCATGGCGGGATTGGCGTCGCCGCGGCGGAACAGCAGCGGCTCCAGCTCCTCGTCTTCCGGCGCACTGGTGTCGTCGCGCATCTCCCGCCAGACGTAGAAGGCGTAGGCAAGCAGGAAGAGCACGCCCAGCCACGGCTTCCAGGCGAAGGCCACGAGGCCGAGGGCGATCTTGGCGATGAAGATCCCGAGGAACCAGGACTGGTCGCGGGCCAGGCGGCGATTGTCGACGCGGACCCAGGAATCGGCTCGCTTCAAGCGTTTACGACCGGCATATAAAGCGGATCCGACCACGGCATAGGCGATGGTGGACAGCACCAGTGGACCGCCCAGCGCGGCGCCGACGCCGATGTCCCGTGCCTCCGGGGTCTTGCCGAAGATCACCGCCACGAAGGTCACGGCGCTTTCCGGCAGTGCCGTGCCGAAGGCGGCCAGCACCGTTCCCGTCGTGGTGGCGCCGAGGTTGAGCTTGCGCCCGAACCATTCGACGCCGTTGACGAAGTACTCGCAGGCGAAATAAATGGCCCCGGCCGACACCAGGAACAGGAAACACGTGAGCAGCATGGATCGCCTAAGGCCGGGCGAGCGAACGGAACCGATGGCACAACGACACCGCTCGCCCGGCCAGGGTGAGCATGTCGGTGGCCAAAGGTCTCGCCGGGCGGGCGGCGCATGGAGTTGCGCCGTTGCCGTTCGCGCCATGGGGTCGCAAGACCGCCAAGTCTGTTGACGCGAACTCCTCAGGGGGAACGAGGATGGCTACTCCCCAATGACATCGGCGCGAATGTTAACACGGGTTCGAGGTTCGGGGACCCCTCCATGGACCGGGACAGACAAGCCGTTACACCTTGGTGGCGATGACGTCTTCGATGGTCCAGGCGCCGGGGGCGCGGCCGGCGATCCACGCAGCGGCTTCCAGCGCGCCGCGGGCGAAGATCGAGCGATCGGTGGCGCGGTGGCCCAGTTCGATGCGCTCTCCCTGGCCCATCAGCAATGCCTGGTGCTCGCCGACGATATCGCCGCCGCGCACCACCGCGAAGCCGATCGTGCCTGCCTTGCGGGCGCCCGGGCGGCCTTCGCGCGCATACACCGCCAGCTCGTTGAGAGTGGCACCGCGCCCTGCCGCCGCCGCATGGCCCAGGGCCAGCGCCGTGCCGGACGGAGCGTCTTCCTTGCGATTGTGATGGGCCTCGACGATGTCGAGGTCCCAGTCCGGAAGCGCCGCGGCCGCCTCGCGCAACAGGCGGGTGAGAACGGCGACGCCAAGGCTGAAGTTGGCGGCATGCAGCACGGCGATGCGTTCGGCGGCCTTCGCCAGGCGGTCTTCGAGCGCAGGGGATAATCCGGTGGTTCCGGTCACCAGGGCCGCGCCGCTTGCCTCGCAACGGTCCAGCGCCGCGACCAGTCCCTCCGGGCCGCTGAAATCGACCACCACGTCGGCATCGCCAGCCCCCGACCAGTCGCCGAAGCGAACGGGCGACACGTCGCCGTACACCGCCTTGCCCAAGCGGGCGGAAGACGAGGAGACCACGGCGCGCACCAGTTCGAAACGATCGTCATCGCGCACGAGGTCGAGCAATGCCAGGCCCATGCGACCGGAGGCGCCGCTGATGGCGAGACGGACTGGACGGGTCATGGAAGGCCTTGGGATTTGGGGAGGTCTGCGAATGCTAGTAGGAGCACGCCTTGCGTGCGACTCCTTCTGGTTGTAGGAGCGCGCCTGCGCGCGACGTCTTTTGAGGCCTTGAGCAACAGGCCCTGGTGCTCGCCGCGAAAAGACGTCGCGCGCAAGGCGCGCTCCTACAACTACGGCTGGGGTCAGGAGGTGACGCGCGACCAGAAGTCCTTTACGCCGTCCATGAAGGTGGTCGAGCGCGGCGTGTGTTTTGCGGCTTCCTCGCCGACGAAGGTGGCCTCGAGCTGCTGCAGCAGGTCGCGCTGTTCCTTGGTCAGGCGCACCGGGGTTTCCACGACGACCGTGCAGATCAGGTCGCCCGTGCGGCCACCGCGCACCGACTTCACGCCGCGGCCGCGCAGGCGGAACTGCTGCCCCGTCTGCGTTTCCGGCGGCACGTTGACGGCAACTTCGCCTTCCAGCGTGGGCACCATCAATTCGGTGCCCAGCGCGGCCTGGGCAAAGCGGATCGGCATCTCGCAATAGAGGTCCGAACCGTCGCGCTGGAAGATGGAGTGTTCGCGAACGCGCACCTCCACGTAGAGGTCACCCGCGGGCGCCCCGGCCGGGCCGGCTTCGCCCTGCCCCGTGAGCCGGATGCGATCGCCGTTGTCCACGCCCGCGGGAATACGCACCGACAAGGTGCGCTCTTCCTCGAGACGGCCTTCGCCGTGGCACTTCTTGCAGGGCTTGTCGATCTTCTGGCCGGAGCCGTGGCAGGTCGGGCACGCCTGCTGGATGGAGAAAATGCCGTTCTGCATGCGCACGCGGCCGTGGCCGGCGCAGGTCGCGCACTTCGACAACTTGCCATCTTCCGAGCCGGTGCCATTGCAGTGGTGGCAATTGACCTGGGTGGGCACCTCGATCTTCTTCTCGACGCCGAACACGGCTTCCTCGAGGTCGAGGTCCATCATGTAGCGCAGGTCCGCACCGCGGCGCGCGCGCTGGCGCCCGCCGCCACCGCCGAAGATGTCGCCGAAAATATCGCCGAAGATGTCGCCCACGTCGCCGAAGCCGGCGCCATTGCCGCGACCGTAGCCGCCACCCTCGAAGGCCGCATGACCGTACTGGTCGTAGGCCGCGCGCTTCTGCGCGTCGGAGAGGATGTCGTACGCTTCCTTCGCTTCCTTGAACTTCTCGATCGCGTCCGGATCGTCCGGATTGCGATCGGGGTGGTACTTCATCGCGACGCGACGAAAGGTCTTCTTGAGGTCGCCCTCCGTCACGGTGCGTTCCACACCGAGGATTTCGTAGTAGTCGCGCTTGCTGCTCATTGACCGCTTGCTTTCCCTGGACGGACGATCGCGCCGGCGGGTTGCCCCTCGGCGCGATCGTTCCGGTCTACCGTTGGAGACGGGCCGCGAGCCCCTCGCCCGCGGCACGTCGCTCGTTCAGACGACTTACTTCTTGTCGTCCTTGACTTCGGTGAACTCGGCATCGACCACGTCGTCCGGCTGGGCCGAACCGCCGCCGGGAGCCGACTGCTGCGAGGTGTCCTGCGAACCGCCGGCCTGCGCCGCGGCGTACAGCGACTGGGCGACCTGCTCGAGGTTGCCGATCTTCGCCTCGATGGCGGCCTTGTCGTCGCCGTCCTTCACCTTCTCGAGCTCGGACACCGCCGCGTCGATGCTGGCCAGCTGCTCGGCCGGCACCTTGCCGCCGTGCTCCTTCAGCTGGCTGCGGGTGGCGTGGACCAGCTGGTCGGCCTTGTTGCGCACCTGCACCAACTCGTGGAACTTGCGGTCTTCCTCACGGTTGGCTTCGGCGTCCGCCACCATCCGCTGGATCTCTTCGTCGGAAAGGCCCGAGCCGGCCTTGATCTCGATCTTCTGCTCCTTGCCGGTGTCCTTGTCCTTCGCCGACACGTGCAGGATGCCGTTGGCGTCGATGTCGAAGGTGACTTCGATCTGCGGCGTGCCGCGCGGCGCCGGGCGGATGCCCTGCAGGTCGAACTTGCCCAGCGACTTGTTGGCGTTGGCGCGCTCGCGCTCGCCCTGCAGCACGTGCACGGTGACGGCGGTCTGGTTGTCGTCGGCCGTGGAGAAGACCTGCGAAGCCTTGGTCGGCACCGTGGTGTTCTTCTCGATGAGCTTGGTCATCACGCCGCCCATCGTCTCGATGCCGAGCGACAGCGGGGTGACGTCGAGCAGGAGCACGTCCTTGACGGAACCGCCCAGCACGCCGCCCTGGATCGCGGCGCCGACGGCGACGGCTTCATCCGGGTTGACGTCCTTGCGCGCTTCCTTGCCGAAGAAGTCCTTCACGGCTTCCTGGACCTTGGGCATGCGGGTCTGGCCGCCGACGAGGATGACCTCGTTGATGTCGGACACGCGCAGGCCTGCGTCGTTGAGCGCGGTGCGGCACGGCTCGATGGTGCGCTTGACCAGGTCTTCCACCAGCGACTCGAGCTTGGCGCGGGTCAGCTTGATGTTGAGGTGCTTCGGGCCCGAGGCGTCGGCCGTGACGTACGGCAGGTTCACGTCGGTCTGGTGCGACGAGGACAGCTCGATCTTGGCGCGCTCGGCGGCGTCCTTCAGACGCTGCAGCGCGAGCTGATCCTGGCGCAGGTCGATGCCCTGCTCCTTCTTGAATTCCTCGACGAGGTAGTCGATGACGCGGTTGTCGAAATCTTCGCCGCCGAGGAAGGTGTCGCCGTTGGTGGCCAGCACTTCGAACTGCTTCTCGCCGTCGACGTTGGCGATCTCGATGATCGATACGTCGAAGGTACCGCCGCCGAGGTCGTACACGGCGATCTTGCGGTCGCCCGAGGAGGTCTTGTCGAGGCCGTAGGCCAGCGCAGCCGCGGTCGGCTCGTTGATGATGCGCTTGACGTCGAGGCCCGCGATGCGGCCGGCATCCTTGGTGGCCTGACGCTGGCTGTCGTTGAAGTACGCTGGCACGGTGATGACTGCTTCAGTCACCGGCTCGCCAAGGAAGTCCTCGGCGGTCTTCTTCATCTTCATGAGGACCTTCGCGGAGACTTCCTGCGGGGCCATCTTCTTGCCGTCGGCCGTCTGCACCCACGCGTCGCCGTTCTCGTGCGCGACGATGCCGTACGGCACGATCTTGATGTCCTTCTGCACTTCCGCGTCGGTGAACTTGCGGCCGATGAGGCGCTTCACCGCGTAGAACGTGTTCTTCGGATTGGTGACGCTCTGGCGCTTGGCCGGCGCGCCGACCAGGACCTCGTTGTCCTTGGTGAACGCGACGATGGACGGCGTGGTGCGATCGCCCTCCGCGTTCTCGATGACGCGTGCGGTCGAACCTTCCATCACTGCCACGCAGGAGTTGGTCGTACCGAGGTCGATGCCGATGATCTTGGCCATTGAAGTTGCTCCGTATTTCTAAGCGGCCCCCGCGGCCGCGACTGTGTTTGAAAGTGGGGACCTGCCCCGCCGATTCAATGCCTGGTGAGACCCCCCGTGTGGCGCGAACCCGCGCCACACGGGGTTTTGGTTCAGTTGTCGCGCACCACGGCGACGAGCGCCGGACGCAGCAGACGGTCGTTCAGCACGAAGCCCTTCTGGACCACCGCCACCACCGTGCCGGGCGCGTGCTCGTTCGACTCGACCGAACTGATCGCCTGGTGGTGTTCCGGGTTGAACGGCTGGTGGAGGGGATCGATCACGGTCAGGCCGTTCGACTGGGTCACCTTCTCCAGTTGCTTCAACGTCAGCTCGAGGCCCTCGCGCAACGTCTTAGCGTCGGCGGAGTCGTTCGTGAGGCCGAGCACGATGCCGTCGTAAACCGGGAGCAGGTCGCCCAGCAGCTTCTCGTTGGCGAAACGGCGCGCCTGTTCCAGATCGCGCTGAAGGCGGCGGCGCTGGTTCTCGATCTCCGCCCGCTCGCGCAGGACCGTCTCGCGCGCCCCGGCCAGTTCGGATTCGAGGGCGCTCAGCTTCGCGGTAAGGGCGTCGAGGTCGGCGCTCACGCCGCCTTCCGCCGCACCGCCGTCCTGCACCTGATCCGGCACATGGGGATCGTTGTTCTGCATGCTTGCTCCAAATGTCAGCCTACCGGCCCACTCCAAGAGGGGGCCGAACATTCGCGGGAAATAGTAAACCCGCCTCCCGGGGCGGTTTATGAGGTCACCGCGGCGCGATTCAAGGCGTCGCTGAGCAATCCGGCGGTGGCCTGGACCACCGGGATCACCCGCTCATATGCCATACGCGTCGGTCCAATAACTCCGATCGCGCCGAGCATGCGGCCGTTGGTGCCATAGGTGGCGGTGACGATGCTGCAACCGTCCAGGGCCGAGAACCCGGATTCCTCGCCGATGAAGAGGCGAACGCCCGGGGCCTGGACACACATCTCCATCAGCTGGAGCAGGTCGCGCTTCTGCTGGAAGGCGTCGAACAATTCGCGGAGCCGGTCGATGTCGGCCAGCTCCGAATAGCCCATGAGGTTGGTCTGGCCGCTGACCAGGACGTCCTCGGCGTCCTCCTCCGGGGCGAACGAGGCCGTGGCCAGTTCCACCACGCTCGAGAGCAGGCGGTTGAGTTCGCCGCCGGCCTCGCGCAGTTCCGCCGCCAGGTGCGCCCGGATGTCGGCCAGGCGGAACCCGGCGAACTGCGCGTTGAGGTAGTTCGCGGCCTGCTCGAGCTCCGCGGCGTCCAGCGGCCGGGCCAGCTGGACCACGCGGTTCTGCACCTGGTTGTCGGAGAAGACCAGAATCACCAGCACGCTGGCGTCCGGCAGCGGCACGAAGTCGATGTGGCGCAGCGGGAAATCGCCCTGGCGCGGGACGGTGACCACGCCCGCGAAGCGGGTCATGGCCGAAAGCAGGTTCGACACGTTGCCGAGCAGGTCGCGCGTGGTCGTCTGGCGCGGCGGCAGGCTGCCCTGCAGGCGCGCCATCTCGTCGCGCGGCAGGGGCTTGAGCTCGAGCAGGCTGTCGACGAACAGGCGCAGGCCGCGCGGCGTGGGCACGCGGCCCGCCGACGTATGCGGGGACGCGACCAGTCCGGCGTCCTCGAGGTCCGCCATGATGTTGCGGATGGTCGCCGGGCTGACTTCCAGCCCGGAAGAACGCGCCAGCGTGCGCGAGCCGACCGGCTCGCCATCGGAAAGGTATTGGGAAATCAGGGTCCGCAGCAGCCGGCGCGCGCGAGCATCGATGTCGTGACCGGGGAACGGGTTCATGCGCAGGCTGGGGTCGGCAAGGTCGGATCGTCTTCCTATCAATAAGGTCTTGCCGCCCGGCTTGCAAGTCTCGGCTTCTGCGACGCCGCTCCCGCTACAATCGGCGCGATTCCATCCGCCGCCCCGGTCCCCATGCTCACCTCGCTCTACGTCCGCCAGTTCGCCGTCGTCGAAGAAGCCGAGGTCTCCTTCGGTCCAGGCCTTACCGTGGTCAGCGGCGAGACCGGCGCCGGCAAGTCGCTGCTGGTCGATGCGCTGATGCTCCTGGCCGGCGCCCGTGCCGACAGCGGCATGGTCCGTGCGGGCAGCGACCGGGCCGAACTGGCCGCCGAGTTCGACCTGACCGGTCTGCCGGAGGCCTCGGACTGGCTGCGCCAGGAAGAACTCGACGATGGCGACACCTGCCAGCTGCGCCGGGTGATCCGCACCGAGGGCAGTTCGCGTGGCTGGATCAACGGCCGTCCCGCCAGCCTCGCGCAGATGTCCGCACTGGCCGCGCTGATCGTGGAAATCCACGGCCAGCACGAGCACCAGGCCCTGCTTTCGCGCCAGCATCAGATGGCTCTTCTCGATGCCTATGCCGGCAATGAGCAACTGCTGACACGCGTCCGCGATACCGCCCGCGCCTGGCGCGACGCCGTAGCACGCATCCGCGCCCTTTCCGGCGGAGATGACCGCGAGCGCCAAATCGAACTGCTCACGCACGAATTGGAAGAACTCGAGCGCTGGGCGCTGGCGCCCGCGGCGCTGGAGGACCTGGAAGCGCAGCACCGCCGCCTGGCCAACGCCGGCCGGCTTGCCGAGGGCGCGAACGGCATCGTCGAGATGCTCGACGGCGAGAGCGAATTCGCCATCGGCCGCGCCCTGCTCCGTGCCCATGCGGAGCTCTCGCGGCTGGCGGAACTCGACGGCACGCTCACGCCGCTACTGGAACTCCTCGACAGCGCGCAGATCCAGGTCGGCGAGGCGGTGGACGGCCTCGGCCGTTACGCGCAGGACGTGGAACTGGATCCGGAGCGGCTGGCCGAGGTGGATACGCACCTCACCCACCTGCACGACCTGTCGCGCCGCTACCGCCTGCCGATCGAAGAATTGTTTGCGAAAGCGGATGACGTCCGCGAACGCCTCGCGGAACTCGAAGGCGCGGGCGACGCGCTCGACCGCCTCGCCGGCGAGCGCGACCGCCTGCGCAAGGAATACGATGCTGCCGCAGCCGCCTTGTCGAAGGCACGCGCGGAGGCTGCGGGCCGGCTAGGCGCCTCGGTGGCCGCGCTCATGGGCGAACTCGGTATGGCCGGCGGCCGCCTCGAGGTCTCCCTCGAACCCGCCGAAGGCGACGAGCCGGACCCGCAGGGCCGCGAGCGTTGCGAGCTGCTCGTCAGCGCCAACCCTGGCCAGCCGCCGCGCCCGCTGCGCAAGGTCGCGTCGGGCGGCGAACTGGCCCGCATCAGCCTCGCCATCGAAGTGGCCACGCTGGGTAACGACAACATCGGCTGCATGATCTTCGACGAGGTGGACACCGGCATCGGCGGCGCCGTGGCCGAGGTGGTCGGCCAGAAGCTTCGCGCGCTGGGCGAACGCGTGCAGGTGCTCTGCGTGACCCACCTGCCGCAGGTGGCCGCGCAAGGTCATTCGCACCTGCAGGTGGCGAAGGAAAGCGATGGCGAGGCCACGCGCACGCGCATCCACGCGCTCGATGCGGCAGGCCGCCGCGATGAGCTCAGCCGCATGCTCGGCGGTGTGGAAATCACCAAGGAAACGCGCGCGCACGCGAAGAAGATGCTCGACCGCGCACAAGGCTGACCCCGGTCGTCCTGCGAAGGCAGGGATCCAGCGTCTTAGGCGTACGAGGTTATTGCAAGAAGCGAGTCACTGGGTCCCTGCCTTCGCAGGGACCCAGTGACTCAGCTGCGGATCAGCCCGCGCTCCTGCGCCATCCGGTACAGATCCAGCTCCGATCCTGCATTGAGCTTGTTCATCACCGCCGCGCGGTGGATGTAGATGGTCTTCTGTCCGATGCCCAGCTCCGCCGCCACCTGCTTCGGCGCGCGGCCGATGGCCAGCAGCAGGAATACCTCGCGCTCGCGCGCGGTCAGCCGGTTGAAGGGATCGAGGTCCGTCGAAGGCCGTCCCGAACGGCGCTCGCGCAGGTCCGAACTCAGGTATTGCTCGCCGCCCAGGACCGAGCGCACCGCGGCCACCAGTTCCTCCGGCGCCACGCCCTTGGTGACATAGCCACGCGCACCGCGGCGCAATGCTTCGGAAACATAGGGTTCGCCATCGTGCATGCTCAGCACGACGACCTTCATGCCCGGTGCGATGCTGGCCAGGTGCTCGATGAGCGGCAGCCCGCTGCCGTCGGGCAAGGACAGATCCACCGCCACCAGATCGGGGCGATGCTGCGTGACCGCTTCCACCGCCTCGTCCGCATTGCGGGCTTCGGCGACGACGTCCAGGTCGGGTTCCAGCTCGATGAGCCGCTTGAAACCCTCGCGAACGATGGCATGGTCATCTACTAGGACGATTCTAGGCATAGGTGGAATGTAGCAGCGCATACCCGCCGTGTACCATTCCGGCATGCGCTTACCTGGTGTTTCCCGCTTCGCCGGTCCCCTGCTCGCGGTGGCCTATGCCGCCGCCTGGATCATGCTGTGGCCGACCGAGCAGCCCTATTGGGTCCTGCCCTTCGGCCTCCGCTTCGGCGCCCTGCTGCTCACGCCCAGCCGCGACTGGTTCTGGATCCTGGGCGCGGAGATCGTCGCCAGCGGCTTCTGCGAATGGCGCAGCGGCCTGCCCATCGGCGGAGCCGGCTTCGTGCTGGGCGACGCGCCCGAGCCCCTGATGGTGGCCGCCTGCCTATGGCTGCTGCGCCGCGCACACCTCCATGCCAGCCTGAACACGCCCGAGGACGTGGCCCGCCTGCTGCTTTCGGCCATGGTCACCGCCACGGTCGCCACCGCCGGCAACGCGGCGATGATGGCCTCGATGCATCCCGCGGCCCCCGTGGAAATGCTCGGCACGACCTTTGGCAGCGACCTCCTCGGCAACTACCTGGGCGTGCTGCTGGTGGTGCCGGTGATGATCCTGGCCTTCCGCGAGCGGCCGACACAGGCCGCCATGGCCGAGCTGCTGCTCGATGGCCTGCTGGTGATGCTGCCCTCGCTGGCCATCCTCATTACCCTCGCCGAGTACTCGCCCCAGCCGCAGTTCGCCCGCGTGCTCTCCCTCGCGCCGGTGCTGTTCTTTGCCTTCCGCCACGGCTGGCGCGGCGCCGGCCTGGCGATGCTGATCACCAGCGTCGGCCTGAACGTCACCGAGGACATGATCGGGCGCGGTGCTCCAACCGCGGCGGCCCATCTATTCCTCGCGGTCGCCGGCACGGGCACCCTCATGCTCGGCGCCGCCACGGACGCCCTCCGCCGCAGCAGCGAGCGCGTGGCCCAGCAGAACACCCACCTGGCCGCCGCCAACCAGCGCCTGGACCAGCTGGCACGCCAGCTGCGCGATGCGGCCCGAGGCAACCTCCAGGCCGAAGAAAGCCTGCGCCGCCACATGACCGCCGAGCTCCACGACGAGCTGGGCCAGAACCTCACCGCGATCCAGACCCACCTGAAGCTGGCCCAGACCCGCCTTGGCAGCGCGGGCCTGGAGGACATCGGCACGTCGATCAACGCCATCCTCGGGCATATGCGCAAGGCCCTGCACCGGATGCTCGACAGCCTGCGCCCTTCGGTCCTGGACGAATTCGGCCTCCTGCGGGCCCTGGACGAAGGCCCGATCCGCGACATGCTCACGGCGGCCGGCATCACCTATGTGACGGACCTGCGCGGCGAGCCGCGCCTGCTGGACGACGACACGCTCACCGCCATCTACCGCGTGGTGCAGGAAAGCGCCACCAACGTGGTGCGCCATTCGGGCGCGAGCCGGATGACCCTGCGCCTGCGCATCGGCATGCGCGACAGCGGCCCCGTCGCCATCCTCGACATACGCGACAACGGCAGCGGGCTGTCGACCAACCCGCGGCCGGCACGGAGCGACGGCGGCGGACGGGGGCTGCAGGGGATGAGCGACCGCATCACCGCCCTGGGCGGCATCTTCCGCATTCGCCCCGAGCCCATAGGACTTCACCTGCGCGTGTTGCTTCGCAGCACAAGTATCGGATCTGGCATAGGAAATTTTCCAATACCGGGACAGTGAACCGTTCGTTACGATCCCATTATCGATGTGGGGGAGCCGCCGTCGAGAGACGGCGAGCCCGGGTCGGTCGTGGGGACGATCGACCTGATGAGGCGACAGGATGTCAGCCTCGCCGGTGCGACATGGTGGTCCGTGGATCCAGCGAGCAACTCGCGTTCCATGAGCCATGAAGACGCCGGATCAAGCCGTCGGTGGACAGGAGTCCACCGGCGGCGTTTTTATTTGGGCTTTCGAAATTCAGGCGCCTACGCCTTCCCATTGCCCCGCACCCTCCCGTCGTCCCTGCGCAGGGACCCAGCGACCCCCACCACATCCACCCAAAAGCAAAAGGGCCCCGAAGAGCCCTCTCTGAAATCGCGCCGGCGCGAAAAGCCACTGGGTCCCTGCCTTCGCAGGGACGACTCTGGTCTTAGCGCTTCTTCTTGGGCCGCACGTACAGGACAAGGCTGTGGTCCTCGATCACATACCCGTGCCGCTCGGCGATCTCATGCTGGAGCCGCTCGATCTCTTCGCTAATGAACTCGATGACCTTTCCGCTGTCCACGTCGATCATGTGGTCATGATGCTTGCCGCGGTCCAGCTCGTAGACGGCCTGGCCGCCCTCGAAGTTGTGCTTCATCACGATGCCGGCTGCCTCGAACTGGGTCAGCACCCGGTACACCGTGGCGAGCCCGATGTCCTCCTGGTGCGACAGCAGGCGCTTGTAGATGTCTTCGGCGGTGAGGTGGCGCTCCTCCGCCTCCTCGAAGATCTGCAGGATCCGCATGCGCGGGTGCGTGACTTTCAGGCCCGCCTTGCGTAGCTCTTTGGTTTCCTGGTCCATGTCAGACCCCTCGCGGTGCCAGAAGGCGCTTAGTGTATCATCACAGGCTTCACGATCCGGACGTAACTACGCATGCAAAAGCTCATCCGCACGCTGGGTTTGGCCATGATGGCGATCGCCATCGCGGGCTGTGGCCTCGTCTATACCCCCGACGTGCAGCAGGGCAACCTGCTCGACAAGAAGAACGTCGACCAGTTGCAGCCGGGCATGACCAAGCGCCAGGTCCTCGTCCTCCTGGGCACCCCGTCGGTCATTTCCCCGTTCGACCAGGACCGCTGGGACTACGTCTCCACCTTCTCGCACCGCGGGAAGGCGATGACCAAGCGCACGCTCACCCTCACCTTCAATAACGACACGCTGGTCCGCACCGAGGGCGATTTCTTCGCCCAGGACGCCGAGCAGCTGCTGAAGGACTCCAAGAAGTACAAGGCCAACCCCACGGGCGACGCCGAGGGCGACAAGAACACCAGCGGCAAGAAGGACGACGACGACGGCGGCTTCAGCGTCGGCGGCTCGTCGGACGACAGCCCGGCCAGCAAGCGCGACCAGAAGTAAGGCCGGTCAGGCGCCGCGGGCCGCGCGGCGCCGCCTGGCTTCCATCGGGTCGAGGATGAGCGGGCGGTAGACCTCCACGCGCTCGCCCTCCTCCAGCACCCGGTCGGCCGGTACCTTCTTTGCGAAGATGCCCAGGCGCGAGGGATCGGGTGCGATGCCCGACGGCAGCTTCGGCAGCGCCAGTTCCACGGCCTGCCACGCCGTCGTCCCCGGCGGCACGGCCAGCGCGACCACTGCCTGGCCTTCGGGACCCGCGTAAGCGACCTCGACGGCGATCTCAGCCATACTGCCGGCGCGCCTCTTCGCAGAAGTCGTCCACCATCCGGTTCGCCAGTTGCTGGAAACCCATCTTCAGCACGCTGCCGCCGAGGCCGGCATAGTCGAAATCCAGCTCCAGCGCGATCTTGCACCCGACGTCGCCCAGGGCCTGGAAGGTAAAGACGCCGTCCAGCGAACGGAACGGGCCCTCCACGAACTGCATGGTGAGGCGCTCCGGCCGCTGCATCGTGTTCCGGGTGGTGAAGTGCTGCTTCAGCCCGGCGAACTTCAGATCCAGCCGGGCCACCAGGGTGTCGTCGGAGCGCTCCACCACGGTGGCGGCGTCACACCAGCCGAAGCGCTTTGGGTATGCTTCCACATCGTTGACCAGGTCGAACATCTGCGCGGGCGTGAACGGCACGATCGCACTGCGGCGGATTTCAATCATGAAGACCTCGTCTCATTCGCCGGCGAACGGACCCGCCGGCCTTGTATCAGGGACCCGATAGACCGATTTTAACGGACATGGCAAAAGCGAAGGCTAAGGACACGGAAAAAGAAGGCGGCGGCACCATCGCGCTGAACAAGCGCGCGCGCCACGAATACCATATCGACCAGCGCTTCGAATGCGGCATCGAGCTGCAGGGCTGGGAACTGAAGGCCCTCCGCGCCGGACGGATCAACTTCGGCGAAGGCTGCTACGCGATCATCCAGCACGGCGAGGTGTTCCTCGTGGGAGCGCAGATCCCGCCGCTGATCAGCGCCTCCACCCATGTGGTGGCCAACGACCGGCGCACGCGCAAGCTGCTGCTCCACCGCGAGGAGATCGACCGCCTGATCGGCGCGGTGGAACGCAAGGGCTACACCCTGGTGCCTACCGCCCTGTACTGGAAGCACAACAAGGTGAAGTGCGAAATCGGCCTGGCGAAGGGTAAGCAGGAGCACGACAAGCGCCAGTCGGACAAGGAGCGTGAATGGGCCGTGGACAAGCAGCGCGTCATGCGCGCGCATAACCGCGTTGGCTGACTGAACGCGGGGGAACGCGCCCATTGTGACGCCCCTCCTCCGCCCCTATACTTCGAGTTGGTAGTCTCACAACAGTTTCCCCGGGGGTGTTCTGGCTTCGACGGGGGTAGTGCGATTGCCTGGTGCATGCCGAGGGGGCAGCTTTCCTCGTTAATCCAGCAGCAAAACTCATAGTTGCCAACGACAACTACTACGGTGACAACTCGGTGGCTCTCGCCGCCTAAGCTGTCCGGCCCCTAAAAAAGGCCAACCGCCCGAACCCACTTGTGCTCGTGCTCGTCGGTGTAGGGTCACTATCACGGGATCGCTGAAAGACTCTCCGTCTGGGGGTCTGACGCCAGACTAATCAGGCATGTCCGCCGGTGCGCTTAGCACGCCGTGCTGTCGGCGGACGAGATCTAACGGTGAGCTAAGCATGTAGATCCGGGGATTAAACGCCTTCGGACGCGGGTTCGACTCCCGCCACCTCCACCAACGTGACGCAAAGGGCCGATGACGAAAATCATCGGCCCTTTGCGTTTTCAGACAGGCACGTAGGTCAGCCTGACCACGTCCGTGGCGATGACTTCGTTTCCAATGAGGCGCAATCGCGACCGCGCTCCTGCGAAAAACGGCTTGCCGTGGCCAAGCACGACCGGGTGGATGTAGAGCCGATACTCGTCGACCAGACCAAGATCCGCCAGACACCCTGCCAACTCCGGACCAGCAACCTCGATCGTCCCATCTTGCTCCGCCTTCAGCCTCCTTACCGCCGCCTCGACGTCTTGAGCGACGAGCGTGGCATTCGGACCCACCGACTTCATCGAACGCGAGACGACCCATTTGGGCTTGCTCCGCCACGCCGTTGCGTATTCACGCCCGGCCGCGTCCCACTCCGGAAGGTCGTCGTCCCAATAACGCATGACTTCGTACATGCGGCGGCCGTAGATCATGCCCGTCAGGCCGCGCACGTCTTCTATGAAATGCCGGAAGAGCACCGGATCGGGACGTCCGAGTTGCTTATGCTCCACGTAACCGTCCAGGGACTGATTCAACGCAAAAACGAGCTTAGCCATGAAAAAATCCCCCGCTTACCCAGGCATCAGTCACAACATGAAGTGCTTGGTGAGGACCCCGTAGGTTAGAAACGAGGATACAGCAAGCCACGCGAACATCGTCCAGCGCGGGCTGTGCTCCTGGCGGAATGCCATCCATAGCGCAAATGGCACGATTGAGTACCGGTTTTCGATCAGCAATGATGACGCAAGACAAACGATACTGAATGGGTAGACGAGCAGCCCGCGAGGTTCGCGAAAGCGCGTGAACGCCATCGAGCAGGCGGCCAGCCCGACCAAGATACCGGAAGATTTTCAGCCATCCATGCCTGACGGCAACAATGAATGCGTTGCGGATGAAATAGTCCGTGAAAGCGTGGTTATCGCCACTGCCGCGCAGCTTGACAAGACAGCCGGCAAGGATAGGAATCGCAATCAACCATGGCCTCTTGCGCAGGGCCGTGCCAAACAATTTCAGTCCTTTCCATGACTCGTATGGAAAAAGCAGCAGGAACAGGAGCAATGCGAACCACACATTACCTGCGTGGAAGCCGAGATCGGGGTGATAACCGGCCACCTTGGATGAAAAAGCGATGCTCCCGTTCCAGTGCCAATAGGCCAGGAAAGCCAGAGCAGGTGCTGCATACGGCATCGCCTTCGCGCTGACGGCGCCTAGTCGCGCCGATAAAGGCACGTCATGTCGTGACAGCATGGGCCACGACGCATATGTCGCGAGAAAGGCAGCCCATATAACGTTGTTCTGCCGCACTGCCAGAGACAGCGTCAGAATGACGGCTGACAAAACATGCCGTCCATGCAAGGTCGACAAGACTGCCGACAACACGATAGCCAGCGAAAAAATATCCGTGTAGGCGAGGAAATAATAAGGGAAGAAGAGCGGGAACACGAAGAAGAGAAGCGCGCCATAAATCGCCTCGTCGTCGTCCAGCTTGCGCCTGATGAAGTAGAAGAGCACCGCCGCGATTACACCAAACGCAGCACCGATTGCTCGCATGGCTCCCATGGACGAGAGCCCCGCCATGGTCATCAACCCGGCCATCATCAGGTGGTAACCTGGGATCATCGCCAGATTCGGCTGGGTATCCAGGCTCCCCCTCATAAAACTTTCGATCTGGGGCACATGGACCGCTTCATCGACGATCGTCTGCGATTGCAGCAGAGAAAGGCGAATAAAAAGTGTAACGATCAAAATTAAAAGCAGCGTGCCCGCCATGCGCCATCGCGCACCTGTGTTCGGCAGCATCTTCAAGTCCCTTCCCCCTGATCCGCTTCGCGCCTTGCGTAACGGTTAAACAACCCCCGGATTATCTCCCAGCGGAGATTGGATGTCTCCTTTCAGGCGCGGCCTTCCGCTCTTCCATCCGGGCGCCGAGTTCGGCCAGCTCCTCCTTCGACATTTGCACGCCGTGCTGTCGGCGGACGAGATCTAACGGTGAGCTAAGCATGTAGATCCGGGGATTAACGCCTTCGGACGCGGCGTGCATTCGGCCCAACCTCTTTTAGCGAGCGAGAACCATAGACGTGCCCGCCAAACCGCGCATGTCTTCGATGAAATGACGGTATGGGTCGTGGGCGAATGCCTGGTGATCGACATATCCGTACAGGGACTGGTTCAACGCGAAAAACAAGCTCGCTACGACAAATCCCCCTGAGAAACTCCCGAGTAGCCCTCTTTATACGGACACTAGCCACCGCTCTGGTGAAATCGTGGGCTGCCGCGCAACGGACGTGCCGGATCATGTCC
>NZ_JBPGXO010000050.1:0-28792 GCF_056755555.1 Luteibacter sp. SVR4-7G
GCATCGCGCGCGACATCTTTTGAGGCCGTGGCCCGGAGCTGGCGCGCGAGCTTCCAAACCGAAGCGAAAACCTGTCGCGCGCAGGCGCGCTCCTACAATAGAAAACCGATCAGAGCGGGGTTTTACCTGTCGCGGAGGTGAGTTTCGATGCCGTGCGCCCGAAAATGTAGGAGCGCGCATCGCGCGCGACATCTTTTGAGGCCGTGGCCCGGAGCTGGCGCGCGAGCTTCCAAACCGAAGCGAAAACCTGTCGTACCCGACGCGGTCATAAACGCGCAGGCGCGCTCCTGCAATGAAAAAAAATCGCCCCTTGGGGCGATTTTTCATTTATCGGTGGCCGGTGAGTTTCTCGGCTTCGTCCGCGCTCGGCGGCAGCTCCGGTTCGCCCGGTTCCAGTTCGTCGTGGTGGAAGCGCGCGGCTTCCACCATCGGCGTGCGCCAGCCGCTGGCGATGCCCCAGAAGTAGAAGACCGCACCCAGCACGGCGACCAGCGCGAGGTCGTAGCCGTACGGGATGTAGTCGTGGCCGCCAAAGGTCTTGCTGCCCGCCCAGGAGACGAGGGCGATCACCGGCAGGTAGACGATGAGCCACCACGCGCCCCTCAAATGCTTGCCGAACTCGTCCCAGCCGGTCTTGGCCGTGTAGTAGAAGTACAGCGGTAGCGCGACGACCATCAGCAGGATGATCTCGCCGGTCAGCGGCCACTTCGCCCAGTACAGCAGCTCCGTCGCGAAGATGAAGGCGAGCGCGGCGAGGATGGGCAGGCCGGGGATGCGCAGCGGGCGCTTCAGCTCCGGCGCCGTACGGCGCAGGGTCATCACGCTCACCGGGCCGGTGAGGTAGGAGATGATCGTCGACACCGAGATCACCGCCGCCAGCGTGCCCCAGCCGCGGAAGAAGAACAGGAAAATGAAGCTGACGACGAGGTTCAGCCACATCGCCGGACGCGGAATGCCGAAGCGCGGATGGATGTGGCCGAAGATCTTCGGCAGGTGCCCATTACGCTCCATCGCGTAGATCATGCGCGCGGTGGTGGCCGTATAGGTGGCGCCGGTACCGCTCGGGCTGACGAAGGCGTCGGCGTAGAGCAGGATGGCCATCCAGTTGATCATCAGCGCGGTGGCGAGCTGCGCGAACGGCGACGCGTATTCGAGGCCGGCCCAGCCGTTGCCGAGCTGCTCGGGCGGCACGGCACCGATGAAGGCGACCTGCAGCAGCACGTAGACCACCGTGGCGAGCAGGATCGACCCGATCACCGCCAGCGGGACGCTGCGCCCCGGGTTGCGCGCTTCGCCGGCCAGGTTCACCGGGCTCTGGAAACCGTTGAAGCTGAAGACGATGCCCGAGATGGCGACGGCCGTGAGGATCGATGAGATGTCGAGCGCATGCGTGCCGCCATGGGCGCCGATGTCGAAGTTGCCGGGGTTGTAGCTGGTGGCGATGAGCGCGATGCCGGTAGCGGCGGGCACCACGAGCTTGAACACCGTGATCGCCGTGTTGCTCTTGGCGAAGAGCTTCACGCTCCAGAAATTGAGGAAGAAGTAGACCAGCACCAGCACCACGGCGATGGCGAGGCCGGGCGGGGTGAGTTCGCCGTGGCCGTTGGTCACGACGTAAAGGCCCTTCGTCCAGGCCGCCCACTCCCACGGCCACGAGGCCATGTACTGGACCGAGGCCTCGGCTTCCACCGGGATCACCGAGACGATGGCGATCCAGTTCGCCCAGCCCGCGATGAAACCGACCAGCGACCCGTGCGAGTAGTGGCCGTAGCGCACCATGCCGCCGGATTCCGGAAACATTGCACCCAGTTCCGCATAGGTGAGGGCGATGAAGAGGATGATGACGGCGCCGATGAGCCAGGCGTAAACCGCGCCGGGGCCGGCAAGCTGGGCGGCGTGCCAGGCGCCGAACAGCCAACCCGACCCGATGATCGAGCCCAGGCCGGTGAGCATGAGGGCAAAGGCGCCGACGTCGCGGCGGATAGCGCTATGTGACATGGTGACTCCGGTCGAACGGGCCAGGGCGGGAGCCCGGGCCCAGGGCGGCACAAGGGCCGGATAATGACAGCCCCGGCTGTCTCTGTCAGCCAGTGGTTGTCGTCCCCAAGTGTCAGTCCGTCGATATACACTGGCCGACGCGGTAGGGATCAAGGGGTTCGGATGCGTTCGAAGCGGGTCGTCATTGGCATGTTGTTCCTTGCCCTGTCGGTATGCGGCATCGCCGCAGCCGAGGAGCAATGGAGCGACAAGGGCCGACTGATCGATTCCGAGTCATACGACCGCACCGCCAAGGGTTTCTACTTCACGCTATACCCCGGCGAGGACCCCGTGGAGGCCGTGCGGCGCTGCGCCATAGCCATGCGCGAACTCGGCCACCTGGCCTCGGTTTCCTGCTTCGCGTACACGAGCAGGCAGCGCTTCGAAACCCGTCGCGGGAAATTGCGGGTGTGCTACACGGCCGTCGCGAACTGGTGGGGCGAGGACGAACCGGTCCGCGTGGAGACCGTGGACCGCCTGCCGAGGATGTGCCCGGCGAGGTAAGAGCGCGGCCGGACGGTCAGCACTCGATGACGTTGACGGCCAGTCCGCCGCGCGAGGTTTCCTTGTACTTGTCCTTCATGTCGCGGCCGGTGTCGCGCATGGTGGCGATCACCTTGTCCAGCGACACATGGTGCTTGCCGTCGCTCTTGAGCGCCATGCGGCTGGCATTGATCGCCTTGACCGCGCCCATGGCATTGCGTTCGATGCATGGAATCTGCACCAGCCCGCCGATGGGATCGCAGGTGAGGCCGAGGTTGTGCTCCATGCCGATCTCCGCGGCGTTCTCCACCTGGGTGACGGTGCCGCCGAGGGCGGCGGTGAGGCCGCCTGCGGCCATGGAGCAGGCCACGCCTACCTCGCCCTGGCAACCGACTTCGGCGCCGGAGATCGAGGCGTTTTCCTTGTAGAGGATGCCGATGGCGCCGGCGGTGAGCAGGAACTCGATGATGCCGTCTTCCGACGCTCCGGGACAGAAGTGCCGGTAGTAGTGCAGCACGGCGGGGACGATGCCCGCAGCGCCATTGGTCGGGGCGGTGACCACGCTGCCGCCGGCCGCGTTCTCCTCGTTCACCGCCAGGGCGTAGAGGTTCACCCAGTCCAGGATGGTGAGCGGGTCGCGCAGCGCCGCCTCCGGCTGCGCGCGCAGTTCGGCGGCCATCGCGGGAGCGCGGCGGTTGACCTTCAGGCCACCGGGCAGGACGCCCGGGGAGCGCAGGCCGCGGGCCACGCAGTCCTGCATGGCTTTCCAGATCTTGAGCAGCCCCGCGCGCGTTTCCTGCTCCGGCCGCCAGATGCCTTCGTTGCGCATCATCAGCTGGGCGATGGTGAGGCCGTGCTCCTTGCACAGCGACATCAGCTGGTCGCCGGTGGAGAACGCATAGGGCTGCTCGCTGGTGTCCGCGACGATGCGGTCTTCCGCCGCTTCGTCCGGGTTCACGACGAAGCCGCCGCCCACCGAGTAGTAGTCGCGCGTGGCGAGTTCGTTGCCTTCCACATCGTATGCCGAGAAACGCATGCCGTTCGTGTGGAACGGGAGCTTCTGCCGCTTGTTGAAGACGAGGTCGCTCTTCTCGTCGAACGAAATCTCGTGGCGGCCGAGGATACGTATGCGCTTGCTGGAGCGGATGCGTTCCAGCGTGGCGGGAATGGTGTCCGGGTCCACGCGGTCCGGCCATTCGCCTTCGAAGCCCAGCAGCACGGCCTTGTCGGTACCGTGGCCGCGCCCGGTCATCGCCAGGGAGCCGAAAAGTTCGCAGCGCACCCGCGCCACACGCTCCAGCACGCCTTTTTCCGCCAGCCAATGCTCAGCGAAACGCGCGCCGGCGCGCATCGGCCCGACGGTATGCGACGAGGACGGGCCGATACCGATCTTGAAGAGGTCGAAGACGCTGACTGCCATGGCTTGAAGGGAGGTTGGCTGTGGGAGGTGACCGGCTATTCTACGCCTCCCCGGCCTGCGACCCCATACAGCCCCGAATGTCCCGGTTCATCCTCTTCCAGCGCGACGACTGCCACCTCTGCGACCAGGCCCTGGCTTTGCTGGCCGAGGCGCGCTTCCCGGATTTCGACTCGGTGTGGATCGACGAGGACGAGACGCTCGAAACCCGCTACGGGGCGCGCGTGCCGGTGCTGCGGCGGAGCGACGGGGCGGAGCTGGACTGGCCATTCGACCGGGCAGCCGTGCAGGCATTCGCCGTGTAGGAGCGCGCTTGCGCGCGACGTCTTTTCGCCCCAGTCCCCAAACTGGCGCGCCAGCTCCAGGTCACGGCCTCAAAACATGTCGCGCGCAAGGCGCGCTCCTACACGGCGCGGCCTTTCAGGCGCTTCAGGATTTCCTCGCGCGCCTCGCGCAGGATGGAATCGCGGTCCAGGCTGGCGACGATGCCTGCCACGGCGCGCTTCGCACCGTATTCGCCCCAGGACTTGCCGGATACCAGGTAGTGCTCGGCGGCGCGGCCGATCACCACGGTGGCATACCAGCCCAGGGCGCCCTGGGCCGCGGCGGTGACGACCACGGACAAGCCGCCGCTGACGCCTTTCAGCGCCGAGGCCGCCAGTTGCACACCCCACACCGCGCCCATCAGCGCGGCCAGCTGCGTGGTGATGACGGCGACCAGGCGACCGGACTCGCCGCGGGTGAGCGGCAAGCCGTAGACACGGGCCAGTTGGACCACCATCGCCGCGTCGAGGCCGCCGGCCAGGAGCAGGTCGGCGACGGGGACGGGATTGAGCGCCACGGCCACGGCCTTGGCGATGCAGTACTGGCGGATGACACCGCTGGCGACCTCGCGGCGGGTGACGGCGATGCGTTCGCTCACCTGGTCGGTGAGTCTGCCGGCGAACAGTCCGGCGTTGATCGCCGACAGGGCCTTGCCTTCGCGTTCGGCGATCGCGAGCAGACGCGCCCGGAGTGCCGATACGTCGGCAGGTTGCGGTTGGCTGCTCCGGCGTTCGCGTCCTTCCGCATCGATCTCGACGACCTCGCGCGGCGCGGGTCGCGCCGCGACGGCAAGCACGTCCTCCGGAGCCACCAGCCCCGACGAATGCTCGCGCAGCCGTGCAAGCAGGCCTTCGCGTTCGCCGGCGCCGTAGCGGTCCGCCTTGTTGAGCACGAGCAGCAGCGGCCGGCGCGTCGCCGCGAGCGTGTGCAAGGCATCGCGCTCCTCGCGCGTCAGGTCGCCGTCGGCGACGAAGACGACAAGGTCGCTGACTTCCGCTACCTCGAAGGCGAGCTTCTCCCGCGCCTCGCCGCCGAGCTCGTTGATCCCGGGCGTGTCGATCAGCACGAGCCCCGCATTGGCGGCTCCTTCGAGGCGAGCCGCATTGGCTTCCGTGGTCGTGCCATGGAGGACTCCGACCTCGAAGGCGTCGCGCCCGAGCAGGGCGTCGCCAAGCGCCGACTTGCCGACGGATACGCGGCCGAACACGGCCACGTGCAGTTCCTCGTTCTCGAGACGATCGAGCATGCGCTCGACGCGCTCGAAGTCCGCGGCCATCGACTGGCGCACGTCGGCGGGGATCGACGGATCGGCGAGCAGGTCGCGCAGGCTGGCGGCCACCGGGCCACCACGTTCGTCGGGCGCGCACGCCGGCTCGCCGCCGCGGCGGAAGCGGCCGGTGAGTCCACGCAGGCGTTCGCGCCAGGCCGGCATGCGCTGCTTACTTTGGCAGCAGGTTCAGCGTGCCGTTGACGAGGACTTCGTTGGCGATCGTCCCCGTATCTACGTAGTCGCCGCTGCCCACGTCGAAGTCGCGCCGCTTGAGTGTGCCCGTCACCGACAGGCGCGCACCGCCCGCAGCCGGGTGGAACTCGACCTCCAGCGCCACCGGCTTGGTGATCCCATGCAGGGTCAGGTTACCGTTGGCGATGACCTTTCCGTTGCCGTTCTTGCTGAAGCCGGTGGTGACGTAGTGGGCCGTGGGGAACTTAGAAACATTGAAGAAGTTCGCAGACGGAAGCTCGCGATCGCGGTCGCCGTCGCCTGTCTTCGCGGAATCGACGTACACCGTCACGTCGAACTTCGCCGTCGACAGGTTGGCCTCGTCGTAGCTGATCGCGGCATCGAACTTGCCGAAGCTGCCATCGAACTGCTGGCCCTGGAACTTGCCGCTGAAGCCCAGCGTGCTGCCGGGGCCGACCTTGTAATCCGCCGCGGTCGCGGCGAAGGGCAGGGCCAGCGCGAGGCCAAGGACGGACAGGCGGCGGATCGTCGGGTTCATGCGTTGTCTCCGGGAGGGGTGAGGGAGCTCCGCTTCGCGCGGCCGAAGGGCAGCATGCGGCGGAGGGTGTCGTCGCGATCGACGACGTGGTGCTTGATGGCGCCGCCCACGTGGGCAACGAGCACGAGGAGCAGGAACCAGAACAGGTAGACGTGCACGGTTCCGAGGACCTGCGACAGCTCCTCGTTCTTCTCCACCAGCGCGGGGAGGTTGAACATCTTGAAGTACTGCAGCGGAAAACCGTGCGCCGAATTGAACGCCCAGCCGCTGAGGGGAATGCACACGATGAGCAGGTAGAGGAAGCCGTGCACGAGGTGCGCGGCGGTGCGCTGCCAGCCCGGCGCGGGTTCGTCGGGCGGGCGACGGTCCCACGCGCGCCAGAGCAGGCGCAGGAAGAACAGTGCCAGCACGGTAAGCCCGATCGACTTGTGCAGCGCGAACATGTTGATCTTGTGCAGCGACGGCTTCAGTCCGTCCATCCAGAAGGCGAACGCGCCGTTGCCGAGGATCAGCAGCGCCATGGTCCAATGGAAGGTCTTGGCGACGCTGCTCCAGCGGGTGTGGTCACTGCGCAGGGGCATGGGTGCTGTCCTTTATCGCTTCGATTTCGAGCCATACCGCCACCTCGGTGCCGATCGAGTTGCGGTTGGAGGTCATGCCATACGCGGTACGGTCGAGCGACACGTGGGCGGAAAACCCCGCCACCGTATGCAGGCCGTAGATGGTCTTGCCGATCCGGTTCACCCGGAAGGGAATGTCCAGCGGCAGTGTCGTTCCGCGCAGCGTGAGTTTGCCGTGTACCACGCCCTCGTCTTCGCCACGCTTTTCCACCGAGTCGCTCACGTATCGCGCGGTGCCGGCGCGGCCCGCATCCAGGAGTTCAGAGCCGCTCACGGCCTTGTCCCAATCGGCGTCGCCCATGTCGATCGACGTGAGATCGATGGTGGCCTGCACCGATGACTTGGACCAGTCGTCGCGATCGAAGACGACGGTGCCTTCGCCGATGCGCAGACGCCCGAACGAGCGCGAGAAGCCGTTGTGGTCGACATTGAACACGACCTGGCTGTGCACGGGGTCCATGCGGTAGGTGACGGCCTCGGCGTTCGCCAGCGCGGGTACGAGCGCGAGCGCGAGGGGTAACAGGAATCGGGCGTGACGCATCCGTGATGGCCTGTTGCGTTGAGGCCGCCAGGCGGCCGATAGGAGTTAGTGTGGCGCGACCGGGGCCGGGTTGTCAGCCTGCCGACGGCGAACGCATCGTTCGCTCAACGCTCCCGAAGCGCCTCGCCGGTCAATTCGGCGAGGCGGCGGAGCCGGGAAGCGCCCGCGTCGCCCAGCAGTTCGCGCATGCGCTCGCCGGCGTCAGCCTGGTCCAGCATCCGCCGTTCGTCCAGTGTGGCCGCAAGTGCCCGGCCAAAGCTGTCGAAAATCAGCGCGTAAGCAAAGGCGTGCAAGACACCGCCGCCGAGCGTGCCCAGGCCGGGAAAGGCCTTGAGGGCGTTGCCCGCCACGGCTAGCACCACCGAGGTGCCCGTGCGCAAGGTCATGCGCACCTGGCGCAGGAGGTTGTCGATTTCCACGTCCGTGACGCGAACGTCATAAAGCGCCGCGAGCGCGCGCACCATGCCGGTGGCGAGTGCGCCCTGGATCACCAGGTCGCTGCCGGGTGCGACGGCCGCCATGGCGCCTACGATCGCGCGACGTGCATAGCGGCGGACAATGCGGTCTGCCTCCAGGCTCCGATAGGCTTTTTCCTGCTCGCCGGTGCGTTCGTGCAATCCGGCAAGGACGGCGTTCTCTCGCTGTGCTTCCAAAGCGGCGGCCCCGGGTGCCAGCAGCTGCCGCAGCGCTTCCAGCAGGGGTTGCACGTTGGCGGCCCGTCGGCGCACGACGTCTTCCGTACTCCCGTCGGGAAGGCGGCGGGTAAAGCGTTCCTCGCCGCCGGCGCTGATCGCGAGCACGGCGTCCGGAATGCCGCCGGCCTGTTCGCGGACGCGGGCGAGGATCCGCTGGAGTTCATCCGCGGTCCACTGGTCGGCCTTGTTTACCGCAAGCAGCAATGGTTTTCCGAAGTCGCCGAGCCAGCGCAGCTCTTCCCCCTGGGTGCGGGTGAGATCGCCGGCGCACACGTAGATCACCGCGTGCGCACGCAGCGCTTCCTCGCGCGCGAGGCGTTCGCGCGACTCGCCATCGGCCTCGGCCGAGCCGGGGACGTCGGCGACGGTCCAGGCGCCGCCCCATGCAGCGGTCTCGTAAGCGATCACCTCACGCGTCGTGCCCCCGCGCGCGTCGCGTTCCGGCGCGGCGCCGGGGACCAGGGCGCCGATGAGCGTGGACTTGCCGGTGGAAATCTCACCGAACACCGCGAGGTAGGTGCGCTCGCTGGCGCGGCGGCGGTCGAGTTCGCCGAGTTCATTGCGAAGTTTCTCAACTTCTGTGTCCGCGCCGCGCAGGCGTTCGATGCGCGCCTCGAGCGAAGCGCGGTCCGGCGCGACGACCGGAGCGCGCGGTTTGCGCGGGCGCAGCCACCAGGCGCCGAGACCGGCGCCGGCCGCTGCGATGAGCAGCAAGACGCCGCCCACCAGCCAGCGCATGCCGGCCGGCAAACCCATGAAACGCTGGGCCAGGGCCAGCGCACGGTCGAGCGCGGCGAGCAGCAGCCAGACCAGGGCGAGAAGGCCGGCGGCGGCGAGGAGGAGGCGAAGCCGGGAGGACATGCCCGCATTCTAGACGCACCCGGAGGAGTCGTATCGGAGAATTCCTACACGTCTCCACTGGATGGCGCGGTTTTGCCTCCCTCGCTCGCATGCCATCATCGGGAGCGCACCAGGAACCCGCGTATGCATTGCACGCTCGTTTGGAGATGGATCTTCCCGGCCATGATCGGCTCGATCATGGCACTCCCTGCGCCTGCCGCCACGATGCCGCCGGTGCCCACCCCGCAGTTCCGCAGTTACGGCCTGCTCGAAGGCCTGCCCAGCAGCAAGGTGAAGGCCGTTGCCCAGGACGGTCACGGCTTCATCTGGGTCGGCACATCGGTCGGCCTGTCCCGCTTCGACGGCGTGCAGTTCGTCACCCCGGGCATCGGACCGGACCATTCCCATCCCATTCCCTCGGGCAGCGTCTCTGCGCTAGTGGTGGATTCGGCGGACCGCGTGTGGATCGGCGGCGCGGATTTCGGACTCGGCCGCTACGACCCTGCGACAGGGGCCTTCGTGCAGTGGCGGGACGATCTCGTCGACGACGACGTGCGCGCGATCGCACAGGCCCGCGACGGCTCGATCTGGGTCGGCACCGGTGGCGGGCTCATCCGCCTGCAGGCCGATGGGAGCGACATGCAGGTCGTTCCGCGCAACGCCGCCGGCCCCTCTTCGTCCTCCATCCGCGCGTTGCACGCTTCCGATGACGGCCGGGTGTGGATCGGTACCGACGCGGGTGCCGATGTCGTGGATGCGGCAGGCAAGATCGCGAGAGTGCCGTTCGAGGACGGCAGCCACCCCCGGGTGCTCCGCATCGACGGACATGCGGCGGAGCTGCGCTTCGCCACCGAGCGGGGGCTCTACCGCCTCGGCCCAGACGGCCTGCTGCACCGCGACCGCCGCCTGGCCGGGTCGCCGGTCTACGCGTCGCTCGCGGACAGCCACGGCACCTTGTGGGTCGCAGGCCCTGACGGACTCACCATGCTAGACCGCTACGGCCGCCTGCATAGCGTGCGCGGCGCCTGGACGGCGCAGGGCGGGCTGCCCGGGCGTACCGTGCGCGGCATGCTCGAGGATCGCGAGCACGGTCTGTGGTTCGCGCTGAGCGATGGCGGCCTCGGCTACCTCGGTCCGGCCTGGGAAGACTTCACCCGTTTCGCACATGTCGCCACCGATCCCTTCAGCTTCCCGGGGCGGACCGTCACCGCCGTCGCCGCGCAGGGCAGCACGAAGCTCTGGGTAGGTGGCCTGCACGGCTGGATCCGCGGTTTCGATCCCGCGACCGGACGCACGTCGGAAGGTTTCGACATCGAGACGATACGCGTGCAATCGTTGCTTGAAGTGCCGCGCGGCCTTCTCATCGGCACGGTCAAGGGCCTCTCGATCGGCCGCGACGGACACACGTGGCCGTTGCTGCGCGGGATCATCGACCATCCCGTGACCATGCTTGCGTCGGGACCCGATGGCACGGTGTACATCGCGGCGCTGGGCCAGGGGCTCTTCGCCGCGGATGCGCAACTCACCCGGGCCCGGCCGATTCCGTTCGCGGCAGCGAGACGTGGCGTGGCGGACACGCGGCAGATCGAAGTCGTTGGCGACGAATTATGGCAGGCGAGCCTCGCGGGCCTGGCCCGCCTGGATCCTGCGTCGGGAGAAATGCGTTTCATCGCCGGTGTCGCGCCCGGCCGCGTCAACGCCTTCGAACCGGATGACGACGGATTCTGGATCGTCCGGCCGGACGGTCTCGAGCACTACCGCTGGGACGGCCGGATCGCCCAGCGCGACCGTAGCGTCAGTGGTGTCGACGGCTTTCCCTCCGCGGATATCCTGAACGTGCGTCGCGACGTGGCGGGGCGCCTCTGGCTGTACGGCGAAACCGGCGTATGGCGGTTCGATCCCGGCACGGACAAGTTCCGGCCGTTCGGTCTTGCCGATGGCCTTGCCAGTGGCGAATTCACCAATGCCAGCACGGTGCTCCTCGACGACGGCACCATGTACGGCGCGACGCTCGGCGGCCTCGTGGGCTTCCGGCCCGACCGGCAGCGCGATCACACCCGCAAGCCGGCGATCGTGGTCCTCGGCGCCACGGTCTCGCGTGGCGGCGATCGCGTCTCGCTGCCCATCGAAGACCACACCTTGCACCTCGGGTGGAACGATCGCGAGCTGATCGTGGGGGCACGGGCCCTCTCTTACGTGAATCCGGACCGCAATCACCTGGTGTTCTCGCTCGAGCACGACGGCGAAACGACCAAGCTGCGCACGGGAAAGGACGGCCAACGCGCCTTCGGCCCGCTTGCCGCCGGGGTGTACCGCCTTTCGATCTCCGGTGCGGGGCGCGACGACGTGAGCGGCACCCTGGCCCATCCGTTGACCATCGTCGTCGACGCGCCGCCGTGGTTGCGCTGGTGGGCGTGGCTGACCTACGCGCTGCTCGCGGTGGCCATGGCCATCGCCACCGTGGTCAGCACCCGCCGGCGCGTCCGCCAGGCGATGCGCCTGAAACTCGCCGAGCAGCAGCGCCGTCTCGCCGAGGAAGCCAACGCCGCGAAGACGGACTTCATGGCCACGCTCGGCCACGAGATCCGTACGCCCATGACCGGCGTGCTCGGCATGGCCGAACTGATGGCGAATACGCCGCTGGACGAGACCCAACGCGCCTACATCGAAGCCGTACGGCGCTCGGGCACCACCTTGCTCCGGCTGGTGAACGATGCGCTCGACATCACTCGCATAGAGGCCCGCCGCCTCGTGCTGGAATCCGAATGCGTGTCCCTGCGCATGGTGACTAGCGAAGTGATCGCCCTGGCGGCAGGCAACGCAAGGCAGAAGGGACTGGATCTGTCCTCATCGCTCGACGCGAACGTGCCGCCGTCCATTCGCGGCGACTCGATCCGCCTTCGCCAGATCCTGCAAAACCTGGTGAACAATGCGATCAAGTTCACCGAGTCGGGTGGTGTGTCCCTCCACGTGGGCTGCGAAGGCGCGTCGCTCGTCATGAGCGTGACCGATACCGGTCCCGGCATGTCGGCCGCGCTTTGTGCGAGGGTATTCTCGCGCTTCGAACAGGGCGGGTCGCCGCAACGCTCGCAAGGGTCAGGCCTGGGCCTGGCGATCTGCCACGAACTCTGCACCTTGATGGGCGGAAGCATCCGTGTACAAAGCGAGCTGGGCAGGGGCACCGTCTTCGTCGTACGCCTGCCGCTGGAAGCCTGCCAATGCGGCGACTGCATTGTCCGCGTCTCCCTCCCTGCGCCCGCCGTGGCGGGGCGCAGGCTACTCCTGGTCGAAGACGACGAAGTGGTCAGCGACGTGATCGCCGGCCTCCTTCGCGAGCGCGGTCACGTCGTGACGGCGGTCGGCGATGGTCTGGCGGCGATGACGGAACTCTCCCGCGACAACTTCGACGCGATGTTGCTCGACCTCGATCTGCCGGTGGTCGACGGCTTCCAGGTGGCGCGTATGGTACGGCGCATGCACGCGGTGGGCGATATTCCGATCGTCGCCGTCACCGCGCGTTCGACGGGCGACGAGGTGACGGCGATCAGGGACGCCGGCATGGACGCGCTGTTGCGCAAGCCGATGACGGGCGTCGACCTCGACAATGTGCTGGAGAGCGTTTGCGCAGTGAGAGAAAGTTGAGATCGTAGAAGTTTTCTGAAAATTTCGACCATTAGCGGTTGGCTGACAGACAGTCGGAATTTTCCTACCTAGACTCGCGGCCCTTGATGATCCCAGGGGTTGTGTAATGCGAAAGACTACTCGGGCCGCACTGTGCGCGGCGTCCTTGTCCGTGGCAGTCGGCAAGGCCTGGGCGAGCCAGGCGGCGCCGCATTTCGAATATCAGGTAAGGGTGGAAGGCTATCCCACGGAATACTTCACCGACGTGAAGGGCGCGGGGGCACTGTTGATGTCCCGCGGCTGCGAACGCTACGCATATACCGACTGCGAGCTGCGTGACATCTGGTTCTTCAACTCCCTGTACATGACCGATTACCGGTACACCGACCGACACGGGAACCGGTATGGAACCACCGCGTGGGGCTACCGGTATTTTGCGTGCACTACCTCGCCGTCGTTGTACATCGGCGACCCAGGCGCGGCACGCGGTCCGTACGCGAACCGCACAATCACTCCTCCCGTCTACAGCAACATTTTCTGCCTCGATGCGAATCCGGAAACGGAAACGGCTCATCAAGCCGATCTCGGTCCGGGCGACTGCGCCACCCGTCCGAACGCCGGGAATCCGATCAACGTAGGCCTCCATAACAAGTACCAGGAAATCCTCGACATCGCTGCCACGGCTGGCTCGCCGCTGACCTGGTCGCGCTATTACAACAGCGGCGTGGTGGAAGGTGGCAAACAGACATTTCCCGAAACCGCGCGCCTGGGGAGCCGCTGGCGCAGCACCTACGATCGTTCCCTGGCGATCGTCACCTCGAAGGACGGGAATGTGGTGCGACTTCACCGTCACAGCGGGGAGCGTCTGGATTTCACCGAAGCGAATGGGCGCTACCGCAGCGTGGCCGATCCCCGCGGCCAGCTTTCCCGCGAGGCGGGCGGTTGGACCTATCGCAGTTCTACCGGCGAAACCGAGGCCTACGACACCGACGGGCGCCTCATCGCCATCGATCCCGGCACCTACCGCCATGTCCGCCTGCACCATGGTGAGCGCCTGCTCGAGGTCAGCGACCTTCAGGGACGCAAGCTCGCCGTCGTTTACGACAGCGCCGGTCGTATCGCCTCGGTGGGCGACAGCGGCGGCGTGGCCGTGACCTATGCGTATTCCGAAGCCACCGCAACCGGCCTCGAAGCCGATCTGGTCCGTGCGACTTACGCCGATGGCAGTTTCCACGAGTATCGCTACAACGAGACCGGCCAGGGCGGCGGCAACCATCCGCATGTCCTGACCGCCATCTACGACGAATCCGGCCTTCGTTTCGCCTCCTTCACCTATGACAGCGACGGTCGTGCAGTCGGCAGCGAGCACGTCGGCGGCGTCGGCGCCGTGTCGCTGGCCCGTGAGGCCGACGGTACCGTCGCAGTGACTGGCCCGATGAAGGCGGTTCACCGTTACCGGTTCGCCGACGTGCGCGGCGTGCGCCGCCTCGTCGGCGTCGACCAGCCCGGCGGTGCGGGCTGTGGCGCTGCCAGCGCATCGATTGCCTACGACGATAATGGCTTGGTCTCGCGACGCGTCCAGTTCGACGGTAGCGTCACTGAATACCTGCACGATCCCGACGGGAACGAACTCAAGCGAACCGAGGCGCCCGGTACTGTCCATGCACGTCGCGTCGAAACCGAGTGGCATCCGGTCCTGCGTCGGCCCCTGCGAATCACCGCACCCGGCCGGGAGGAACGGTTCGAATACGACGCCTCGGGTAATCTGAGCCGGGTCGAACTACGAGGTGCCATCGATCCGGCGGCGCCGGACGCGCCGCTTGTCCTCTCACGCGTCTGGACGTATGCCTACGACGCGGAGGGTCGCTTGCTCCAGGCGGATGGCCCGCGCAGCGATGGCGTCCAGCCAGGCCTCTTGTCGAAGTACACCTACCGCGCCGCCGACGCCGCGAATTGCGCCGCCGGGCCTTGCGATTATCGCAAGGGCGATCTGTGGAAGACCGAGAACGCGCTCGGCCATGCGGACGAGATCCTTAGCTACGACGTGGCAGGACGCGTGCGCTCGCGGAAGGACGTGCAGGGTACGTTGTTTACCTACACCTACACGCCGCGTGGTTGGGTCGAGAGCGTCAAGGAAGACCGTCTTGGCGGTGGCGACGCCACCACGTCGTTCACCCACACCGCGCGCGGCGACATCGCTTCGGTAACCGATGCGGACGGCATCACGCTCAGCTTCACTTACGACAATGCCGGTCGCCTGACGGAAGTGTCCAATCCGTCGAAGCACCGCCTGCGTTTCCATCTGGACAAGGCCGGCAACCGTATCGGCGAAGAGTCGTACGACATGTTCCTGCGTACGCAGCTGAGCCGCACCTTTGATGCCTTGGGCCGGATCGAGACGGAGACCCGCGAGGGAGCGGTCACCCGTTTTACTTACGACGAACGCGGCCGCCCCACGAGCGTGACCGATGCCGATGGCAGGAAGGATACGTCCAGCTACGACGCCCTCGGACGGTTGCGCGAAGCCATTCGCGACGTGGGTGGGATCGGCGCCGTCAGCAAGGCAAGCTACGATCCGCTCGACCAGTTGGCGTCGATCCAGGACCCGAAGGGCCTCACCACCGGATACGTGACCACGGGTCTCGGCGACGTGAGCGCGGTCGATAGCCCGGACAGTGGCCAGTCGATCGACGAGCACGATGCCGCCGGCTACCTGGTGCGCCATGAAGGCGCGGGTGGGACAGGGAGTTTCCGCGTCACGCGCGATGCATTGAGCCGGCCCACGCTGGTCCGCTATGACGGAGGCGTGGACGCCACCTATGTCTACGATGTCGGCGACACCGCGTGTCCCGCCGATCAGCGACACGCGAAGGGTCGTCTCGCCGCCATGGCTCAGGGCGACAGCCGAACGGTGTACTGCTACGACGCGCCCGGCAACGTCACCCGCACGATCCAGCGCTGGGCGACGACGAGCATGGCGGTGTCCTATCGCTATTCGAAGGCCGGGCGGCTGGAAGAAGTCGCCGTCGACGGCGGTGCCCGGACGACCTACCGCTACGATGCGGACGGTTCGGTGACTGCGGTGGCCGTCGTGCCGGCGGGCGGAGCGAGCACGGATCTCGTCACCGCTGTCGCCTATCGCCCATTCGACCTTATCGAAAGCATCCGCTACGGCAACGGCCGCGAAGTGTATGCCTCCCGCGACAAGAGCGGGCGTGTCACCCGCTGGGGCGGCCTCGACCCGGCAGGTTCGATTTACGTCATGGGCTACACGCCCGGTGGCGAGGTCGCCTCGCAGTTCGCCCAGGCGTATGGCTACCGCCTGGGTCACAACGGCCTGGGCTATCTCGACGCGGTAAACGACTTTGCCAGCGGCACGAACCTGCGAAGCTTCGAATACGACGGCGCGGGCGACCGCACGGCGATGACCTTGGGCGGAGTGCGTCTAGGTTACCTGTACGATCCGGCCAGCCATCGGCTGACCACGGCGGACGGCAAGAGCCGCCGCTACGATGCCGCCGGCAACACGATCGCTATCGGCGACGCCACCTTGGGCTACGACGCGACGGGAAGGCTGGCCTCGGCCAGCGAGCAGGGCCGTGTGCTGGTCAGTTACGGCTACGACGCGGGCGGGCAGCGGATCGCGCGCACGGAAGCGGGCAAAGCAACCGGGCTGATGTTGTACGACGAAGCCGGCCGCTGGCTGGCCGACTACGACACCGCCGGCCGCATCGCACGGCAGGCCATCTGGATGGGCGACTACCTCGTCGGCCTGGTCGAAGGCACGAAGCTCTATTACGTCGAGCCCGATCATCTGGGTTCGCCACGCGCAGTGATCGATCCTGCGCGCAACGCAGCAGTCTGGCGCTGGCGACCGGGCGACGATCCGTTTGGCAGCACGTTACCGGATGAAGACCCGGATGCCGATGGCACGCGCTTCGTCTTCGACCTGCGCTTCCCGGGGCAGCGCTACGACGCGGTGACGGGGCTGCACTACAACTATTACCGGGACTATGACCCGGCAACGGGGCGGTATATCCAGGTCGACCCAATCGGGTTGGCAGGTGGGATCAATCCGTATCTATACGCGGATGCCTCTCCTCTCAAGCACGTTGACCCCTCGGGGCTCGCCCCGTTGGACCGAGTGACTTCCGCGCATAGCTGGAAACAACCGCCCGGCCCGGGAGGTAGTTATGGCAGTGGCGTGAAAATGCTTCCGACGAGGCCCGCTAGCTCAGTCACGCAGACGGCGGGCGCGTGGCCTTCAGGAATTGAGCTCAAGTACACCGTGGTCTGCACGGAAGCTCATTGCACGCACGGGGCATGTAGTACAGAGGATCGTGGCTGGCACAATCAAAACTTCATCAGTTCGACTGGCCCGTTCCCTTCGTCGAAGAACTTCGGTCAAGCCATGCCGGGTTGTACTTGTATCAAGGTTGCATTTCTGGACAAGGCCCTTGAAGCGAGGAGTAAGGCCGCGGTCGCCTTACCTTCAGCTTCGGCATGGGATTGGTTCGAAGTCTGGACTAGAGTGCGCCAGAATAGGTTGATTCGCCGATGAGGATTACGATGCGGGCCGGCATTGTGGTTTGCGTGTTCATTGGTGTATTGCTCATTGGTGTGATGCGTGTAACCACGACACATCGAGGAGCCAGGTACGAGCTTGGCCGAAAGTACCAAATTGCTCCGATTTCTTTGGCGAAGCGTTGTGAAATGCATGACTTGAACGTGGAGCGTCGAGCGCTCGATGATTTCACAAGTTTTGGCAAAGCCAGAGTCTGTGTGGAACGAAAGGCTGCGTCGCTTTCTGTGGTTCCGGATTACGCGATGATTGAATCTTTTTCGTTGTATCAAGGATATGGATTGGTCTTGACGTTCTCTGGAAAAGCGAAACATCAAGTGTCCAAAACGATGGATGGCGCGGATCACGACACGGTTGTCGTCTATCGAGACAATGAAGTCTTCAAGTTCGTGGAAGTATATTCAGGAAAATTCTCGGGATCGGTGAACTTTTGGTATGACAGCCTCGAAGAGGCTGAGCGCGATATGGACGTGCTTCGCGCAGCATGGAAGACATCTACTGGAGCCGTCATTCATGGAGATGGTGGATAAGCCTGGGATGATTAGTTTGAAGCCGATGACGCACGCACCGTGGCAATCACGGTTGGAGTCGATGGCTGCGAAGATTCGTTGCTGGTGGGACGGAATCTCAGGCGGTAAGCAACATGGGCCCGAGTTCGGAATTGGTGGCACCGGGGGAAGTAGTATTCGCGGTGATGTCCACTGGAGTTCGTATGGGTGCGTCAAATGATGAATAGCCTACTTCGCCTCACTAGTTTTTTAGTGGGCGCGTATGGGATGTCATTTGGCATTTCGTTCGTGATTTTTATCGTTCTCGTTCTTTTCGAGGACTTCGATGTGGCACGAAAGGTGTGGTTCGAATTCTATCTACCTTTTCTATTGCTTCCGCTGACACTGGCGATATGCGTGAAGTACATGAAGTGACGTGAGCTTGAGAGAGTCCAAAGGGGCGACCCTGCAAGCTGATCTTCTTATGGGTGTTCGGTGTGAGATGGATAGAACTCGTATGCTCAACGCGGTGATCGGAGCGAGCGTTGCGGCTACGGTTCTCGCGTTTGCCATTGGTTTTGCGGCAATGGCTTTGGGCATGGCGCGAGCTGGCGACTACATCGTGGACTTGTACGTCGCCTTCTTGCTGATCGGCGTACCAATGGGACTCTTATGGTTTCGGCGTCTGGATGTTCGCGCGCGCTTGACGCCGTTGGAACGCGATATCGTGACCATCGCTGCCATGGAACTTCCGCGAAGTGAAAGAGATGCTTGGGATCAGCAGGTGCAAGCTATTGCGCGGGTGGATCGGGTCCTGTCAGGTGATGAAGTCAAATTCCATCTGAAGGGGACAGGGCGAAATCCATACTTGCCCTTACCCTTGCTCATTAATCGGAACAACTTTGCTGTTGCTGTTTTGAAATTGACTTTTCCGAGGCTTGGAGCGGCGGTAGAAGCGACGGTCTGGTGTGATAAAGGTCGGTTATCTGCAATCACGTACAAAGGTGACGTCGCTTTGTCCGTTGCGACCATGGACGCGGCGTCATTGACCGAGGTCAGGGTAACTGGCGTGACAGTAGAAGGCGTCACCTCGGGCGGCTGATAAAAGCTGTGCCACAAAGCGCCTCGTAGTTCGCCCAGCCTTAGGGTTATGGCTTTGGCTGCAATGCTGGATTGCCCGCAACGCGCTGATCCCCGCTGGGCGCAAGAGCCCGCACGGTCAGGACATCGTGATGGGCGGCGAGGATGAGTCGCTGGGTCCCTGCCTTCGCAGGGACGACTCGTGGCGGGATGGTGGGATGTCGTTCTGGAGCCGTACGCGGGCTGGCTAGCCGAACCGCCTGAAATACGCCAGCGCGCCCACGATCAGCAACGACGTAGGCAACAGGTTCGCCAACAACGGCGGCAGCCCGTACACCGTGCCGAAGTTCACCATCGCGCCCTGCAGGAAGTACCAGCCGATGGCGAGGATGATGCCGATGAAGAGGCGCTTGCCGAGGCCGCCGGAGCGCAGCGAGCCGAAGGCGAAGGGCATGGCGCAGAGCACCAGCACCAGGGTGTTCACCGCGAACAGCGCGCGTCCCCAGAAGGCCACGGCGTAGGCGCCGGGATTCTGCCCGTTGGACTCGAGGTAACGCATGTTGCGGCGCAGGTCGCTCATCGAGAGGTATTCGGGGTGGATCACCGACTGTTCGAGCACGTGCGGGTTGAGCCGGGAGGCCCAGGTCTGCGTGTCTTCGTGGGTGGAGTGCGTGCCCGTGGCGTCGAGCCTGGTGGTGCGCACGTTCGACATCACCCACTTGTTGCCGTCGTGGATCGCACTGTCACCGTGGGAGAAGGTCTTGACCTGGCCGTCCGGCGTGAAGTCGTAGACGCGCACGTCCACCAGCTTCACCGTCGCGCGGTCGCCGTCCTGAGTGGCGATGGCGGACTTGGCGTTGATGATCTTGCCGCCGTCGCGCGCCCACAGGCCGCTGCTGGTGGAACCGAGGTTGCTGGAGCGCATGCGCACCTGGATGGCCTGCGCGTGCTGGTCGCCATAGGGCGCCACCGTCTCGCCCATCACGACCACGGCGAGGGTGAGGACGGCGACCACGCCCGCGGCCGACACGGCGATCCGCAGCTTGGACATGCCGGCGGCGCGCAGGGCGGTGAGTTCGCCGGTGGCGGCGAGGCCGCCCAGGCCCAGCAGGCCGCCGATGAGCGCCGCGTTGCTGAACATCTGGTACAGGCGCCGGGGCACCGTGAGCATGATGTACGCGATGGCGTCGTAGAGCGTGAAACCGTTCTTGCCGATGTTGCCGAGCTGGCGCACGAACTGGGTGAGGGCATCGAAGCCCGTCAGCACCAGCCACACGAGGAGGAGGGTGCCCAGGACGCTGGCGCCGATAAGCCGGTCGGCACGCTTGACGGTTAGCGTGGCCATCAATGGGCTCCCTTCACGCGGCGGGGAGCGTTCTGCCGCCAGAAATACCAGGCCGCCACGCCGAAGACGATGGCATGCAGCACCCAGATGGGGGCGGAGGTGTGCAGGTGGCCCTTGATGATCTGCGCGCGCGCGATCAGCTGCCACACCACGTAGAGGAAGTAGGCCAGCACGGCGATGAGCAGGCGGCCGTAGCGCGCGTCGCGGGGCGCCTGCCGCGACATCGGGAGCACCATCATCATCAGCACCAGGGTGCTGACCGGGGCCGCGAAGCGCGACACCAGCTCGCCCAGGTTGTCCGGGGTCAGGGACTTGAACAGGTCGGTGGTGGACGACTCGTGGGCAGGATCGGTGTCTTCGTCGTCGTCCGTGATGCTGGACAGCGAGATGTCGTTGCGCTCGTACTTCATGCGCCGCCAGTTGTCGGCGCCTAGCGGGATCTCGAACTGCCAGCCGTCGAACAGGGCGAGGAAGCGGCTCTGGCCGTCGCTTTCCTGGTACATGCGGCCGTTCTTCGCGTTCACCACGCGGACCTGCGGCTTGCCGTCGCTGTCGGTGCGATCGGTGGCGAGGAAGGTCTTGCCCAGTACGGTGCCGTCGCGGCTCAAGGTATCCACGAAGATGATGCCGCCCTTGCCGGGCAGTTCGGTGAAGCGCCCGGCGTCGAGGCCGGCGGCGATCACGGACTTGTTGGCGGCGGCGATCACCTGGTCGGCGGTGCGCGAGGAGAGCGGCCCCAGCCAGAGGGAGACCAGGCCCACGACGATGGTGGCCGCCACGGCCAGCAGGGTCACCGGGCGGAGCATGCCGCGCGGGCCCATGCCCGAAGAGGCCAGCACGTGCATCTCGCTCTCGCGGTACATGCGGCCCAGGGCGATGAGGGTGCCCAGGAAGGCCGACATGGGCAGGAGGGTGGAGAGCAGGTCCACCATCTGCAGGCCCAGGACCTCGAACATGACGCTGGGCTGGATGCTGCCGTTGGCAACCTTCTGCAGGACGGTCGCGAACGCGCCGCCGGCGAAGATCACCAGCAGCACGATGGCCGTCGCGAGGACCCCATAGGCCAGCTCGCGCAGGAAATAACGGTCGAGGATGCTGAGCATTTGATAGAATTGGCGGTTCGTGCCGCGTCAGTCCCTGCCGGCAAACCACAAGTCTAGCCTGTCCGGGCCCCGGCGGGCTTTCGCAGGACAGTTAGCTATGACGGTTCAGTTCAGCCTCGGTTCCAACGCTCCCGAAACGACCGCCACCCCGGTAGCGGTGGTCGGCGTCTACGAGAACGGTGTCCTGACCAGCGCCGCGGCGCGGATCGACACCGCCGCCGACGGTGCCGTCAAGCGCCTGGTCGAAGCGGGCGATGTCACCGGGAAGGTGGGCAACCTCGTCACCCTGCTGCACCCGGCCGGCGTGGCCGCCGCCCGTGTGCTCATCGTGGGCCTGGGCGCGCAGAAGTCCTTCGACGCCGCGCGCTACCAGCGCGTGACCATCGAGGCTGCCCGCGCCATCGGCCGCCTGCCGGTCACCGAGGCGGTCAGCTGGCTGCCCGAGATCGATGTGCCCGGCCGCGACGCGGCCTGGCGCCTTCGGGTCGCCGCCCTGGCCACCGACCATGTGTCCTATCGCTACACCGCCACGGTGAAGCCGCGAGACAAGGCGCAGCCGGAACTGGCCTCGGTCACGCTGGTCGGTCCTGCCGATGGCGCAGCCGGCCTCGACGAGGCCCGCGCCATCGCCGAGGGCGTGCGCTACGCCCGCGAACTGGGCAACCTGCCCCCGAACATCTGCAACCCCGATTACATCGCCGACCAGGCCCGCGCTTTCGCCGACGCCCATGAAGGCGTCACCTTCGAAGCGCTCGACCGCGCCGACATGGAGCGCGAAGGCTTCGGTTCGCTGCTGGCGGTGGCCCGTGGCTCGGCCAATGCACCGCGCCTCGTCATCCTGCAGTGGCAGGGCGGCAAGGAGGGCGAGCGTCCCTACGCCTTCGTCGGCAAGGGCATCACCTTCGACACCGGCGGCGTCAGCCTGAAGCCGGGTCCGGGCATGGAAGAGATGAAGTTCGACATGTGCGGCGCGGCCGGCGTGCTCGGCGCCTTCGTGGCTGCGGTGAAGATGCGCCTGCCGGTGAACCTGGTCTGCGTGGTGCCGGCGGTCGAGAACATGCCGGACGGTGCGGCATACCGTCCCGGCGATGTCCTCACCAGCCTGTCCGGCATCACCATCGAAGTGCTGAACACCGACGCGGAAGGCCGCCTGATCCTGTGCGACGCGCTGACCTACACGGGCAAGCGCTTCGACCCGCACACCATCATCGACGCCGCGACGCTCACCGGCGCCTGCGTCGTGGCCCTCGGCAAGCACGCCAGCGGCCTGATGACCAAGGACGAGTCGCTCTCTGCCGAGCTTCTCTCCGCCGGCGAAGCCACCCTCGACCGCGCGTGGCGCCTGCCGCTGTGGGACGACTACCAGAGCCAGCTCGATTCGGGCTTTGCCGACGTGGCCAACATCGGCGGCAAGTACGCCGGCGCCATCACGGCGGGCTGCTTCCTCGCCCGTTTCACGGAAGGCCGCCGCTGGGCGCATCTCGACATCGCAGGTACCGCGTGGGAAGAGGGCCGCAAGGGTCTCGCCACCGGCCGCCCGGTGCCGCTGCTGACCCAGTGGCTGCTCGACCGCGTCGCCGCTGCCGGCTGATCCCCGTCCGATGCCGCGCGCCGACTTCTACCTGATCGACAAGCCGCGGTTCCGCGAGAATCCGCTCCTGCTGGTCTGCGAACTCGCCAAGCGTGCGTTCGCGGCCCAGCAGCCCACGCTGATCCTCACGCGGGATTTCGAACAAGCCGAAGCGATCGATGCCCAGTTGTGGGACCTCGGCGAGGACGCCTACATCCCGCACCAGCTCGCCGGTGACGAGGACGATGCGAGTTGTCCCATCCTCATCGTGCCGCCGGGCGTCGATACGGACGATCGTCCCCTGGTGATCAATCTGCGCGATACCTGCGCGCCGGGCAGCTTCGACCGCGTGCTCGAAGTGGTCGCGGCCGAGCCTGCGGAGCGCGAGGGTTCGCGCGCGCGCTGGACGCAATACCGCCAGGCGGGCTTCGAGGTCAACAAGCACGACATGTGACGTGCGCCGCATGAAAAAGGCGCCGCACTCGCGTGCGGCGCCTTCGGCCATCGCTTCAGCGACGGGGTCGCACGCTTACCAGATCTTCACCTGCTTGTCGGAGGCACGGACCATCTTCGCGTCCGGCTTGCACTGGAACGCCGTGGCGAAGGCTTCCATGTTCGACGGTGCGCCAATGGCGCGCAGCGACGCCGGCGCGTGCGGATCGACGTTGAGGTACAGCATCGCCTGCTTCTCGCGGACGCTGCCGCGCCACACGCGGGCCCAGTTCAGGAAGAAGCGCTGGTCCTGGGTGTAGCCGTCGATCTTCGACTGGGCTTCCTGCGGGTTCTTCTTCAACGCTTCCTGCAGGGCGTCGTACGCGACGTTGAGGCCACCCAGGTCGGCGATGTTCTCGCCCAGGGTCAGCTTGCCGTTCACGTGCAGGTCCGGGTGGTCCTTGATCGGCGCGTAGTCGTTGAACTGCGCCACCAGCTTGCCGGCGCGCTCGTCGAACTTGGCGCGGTCTTCCTTGGTCCACCAGTTCTTGTTGTTGCCGTCGCCGTCGAACTGGCTGCCCTCGTCGTCGAAGCCGTGGCTGGCTTCGTGACCGATCACGGCGCCGATGCCGCCGTAGTTGATCGCGTCGTCGCCGTTGGCGTCGAAGAACGGCGGTTGCAGGATCGCGGCCGGGAAGTTGATCGTGTTGTCGGTCGGGTTGTAGTACGCGTTGACCGTCTGCGGCGTCATGCCCCACTCGAGGCGGTCGGTCGGCTTGCCGATCTTCGCGATGTCGTAGTGGTAGTTGAACTTGCTGGCGGCTTCGACGTTGGCGAAATAGTCTTCGCCGTTGATGTCCAGGCCCGACCAGTCACGCCACTTGTCCGGGTAGCCGATCTTCGGCAGGAAGGTGTTCCACTTCTGGATGGCCTTCTGCTTGGTTTCGTCGCTCATCCAGTCGAGCTTCTCGATGCGTGCCTTGAGCGCGTTGCGCACGTTGTCGACCAGCTCGTTGGCGCGCTGCTTGGCTTCCGGCTTGAACACCTTGGCCACGTACAGCTGGCCAAGGGCCTCGCCCATGGAACTGTTCACCGTGCCGAGCACACGCTTCCAGCGCGGCTTCTGCTGCGGCTGGCCGGCGAGGGTCTTGCCGTAGAAGTCGAACTTGTTGTCCTGGAACGTCTTCGACAGGTACGGCGACGCGCTGTCGATGGCGTGGAAACGCAGGTAGGCCTGCCAGGTGGACACCGGCGTGGACGCCAGCATCTTGTCGAACTCCTTGAAGAACTTCGGCTGCGACACCGAGAAGCCCTTGTCGATCGTCACGCCCTGGGCGGCGAAGAACTTTTCCCAGTTGAAGTGCGGCGTGAGCTTGTTGGCTTCGGCGACGGAGACGAAGTGGTACTGGTTCTCCGGCGCGCGCAGTTCCACCGGGGCGAGCGAGGCCGCGGCGAGCTGGGTCTCGAACTTCATCACGTCGTCGGCCTGCTTCTTCGCGTCGGCTTCGGGCACGCCGGCGAGGGTTAGGGTCTTGGCGATGTAGGCGAGGTAGGCCTTGCGGTTGTCGGCCTGCTTCGGATCGGTGTAGTAGTCGCGGGTGGGAAGGCCGAGGCCGTCCTGCTGCGCGTAGGCGATCTGCATCTTCGCGTTCTGGAAGTCCGCGCCCGAGCCGAAGCCGAACACGTAGCCGTTGCCTTCATTGAAACTGGCGTCGAGGAAGTCGACGATGTCCTGCGGGGTCTTGAGCGCGTCGATCTTCGCCAGTTCAGGCTTCAGCGGTTCGACGCCCGCCTTCTCGATCGCGTCTTCGTTCATGCCCGAGCGGTAGAGCAGGCCGATCTTCTGTTCGATCGAGCCGGCCTTGGCATTGGCCGCGCCCTTGTTCATGGCATCGACGATGTCGTGCTGGGTGTTCAGGCTGTTTTCGGCCAGCTGGTCGAAGGCGCCCCAGCGGGTACGGTCTTCGGGAATAGGATTGGCGGCCACCCACTTGGCGTTGACGAAGCCGTTGAAGTCGCTGCAGGCGTCGATCCCGGTGTCGAGGTCGGCAATGTTGAATGTCGGGCCTGCCGGCGTGGCTGCCGCGGCGGTGCCGGCGGCGGCGGGTGCCGCGGTCGACGTCGGCGACGGCTGGCTGCCTCCCGGCGCCGACGTGTCGCCATCGTTGTGCTTGCTGCACGCCGTGCCGGCGAGCGCGATGCTGAGCGCCAGCGCCAGCGGCTTCAGATACTGCTTGGTCATGGATGTCCCTCTTCTTGGTGACTGACGACGCCCCCGGCGCCGCAGGGCTCCGAGCATAGCGGCTGGGGGTGCCGCGCAGGGCCGACTGTGACGAAAGTCATGGTTGGCGACATTTCGCAATAACTCGCGACGGGTGTCCCGCGGCTGTCACGCCGGCTACCTAGGATGAGCCCACCGCATGGCAGGGGGTGCGGCCGAGGGCAACCAACGAATCCCATCACGAGGAGCATCCGTCATGCGCAAGCTACTGGCCGCGGGCATCGCCTGCGTGCTCTCCCTTTCCGCCGCGTCCATCTTCGCGGCCCAGCAGGCCCACGGTGGCCACGGCGACACGCACACCGCCACGCCGATCAAGCACCTGGTGGTGATCTTCCAGGAGAACGTCTCCTTCGATCATTACTTCGGTACCTATCCCTTCGCCGAGAATCCGAAGGGCGAACCGGCCTTCTACGCGCGCCCGTTCACCCCGCCGGTGAACGGCCTCGACCACCGCCTGCTTACGAAGAATCCCAACGCCCGCAACTCCGCCAACGGCGACGCTGCGATCAATCCCTTCCGCCTTACCCGCGCGCAGGCCGCCACCGCCGACCAGGACCACGGTTATACCGCCGAACAGCGCGCCTTCAACGGCGGCAAGATGGACCTGTTCCCGAAGTACACCGGCCGCGGCGAAGTCCTTCCGGGCGGCGATGCTTCCGAGGAGGGCAAGGGCCAGGTGATGGGCTACTACGACGGCAATACCGTCACCGCGTTCTGGAACTACGCGCAGCACTTCGCCATGAGCGACAACAGCTACAACACGACCTTCGGGCCGTCGTCGCCGGGTGCTGTCAACCTCATCTCGGGCCAGACGGCCGGCGTGTCGGCCACGCTCAACGGCACCGGTGCCACCACCGATGACGGCAACGGCGGGCTCACCCTGATCGGCGATCCCGATCCCATCGGCGACATCTGTTCCTCGCCGACGGCCAGCCAGGTCAGCATGGGCGGCCGTAACATCGGCGACCTGCTGAACGATCGCGGCATCACCTGGGGCTGGTTCCAGGGCGGTTTCGACGTAAGCCGGACCAATCCCGACGGCAGCAGCGGCTGCACGCGGCGCACGCTGTCGAAGGTGACCAACAGCACGTCCAACGACTACAGCCCGCACCACGCGCCGTTCCAGTACTACCCATCCACGGCCAACCCCACGCATGCGCGCCCGGCCTCGGTGGCCGCCATCGGCCACAGCGGCGACGCGGCGAACCACCAGTACGACATCGAGGACTTCTACGATGCGCTGGACGCGGGCAACCTGCCGGCCGTGAGCTTTCTCAAGGCGCCGGCTTACCAGGACGGTCACGCCGGTTATTCCGATCCGCTGGACGAGCAGGCTTTCGTGGCCCACGTGATCAACGCGCTGCAGCAGAGCGACGAATGGCGTGACACCGCGGTCGTGATCGCCTACGACGACTCCGACGGCTGGTACGACCACCAGGAGCCGCCGCACGTGAACGGCTCGCGTGGCAGCACGGATGCGCTGGACGGCGACGGCGTGTGCAAGGGCCACGGCACCTTGCCTGGCCTGGACGGCAAGACGCCGGCGCAGGGCCGCTGCGGCTTCGGCCCGCGCCTTCCGCTGCTGGTGATCTCGCCGTGGGCGCGCGAGAACATGGTCGACCACACCGTCACCGACCAGAGCTCGGTCACCCGCTTCATCGAGGACAACTGGCTCGGGGGCCAGCGTATCGGCGGCGGTTCCAGCGACGCGCAGGCGGGACGCCTGGACAACATGTTCGATTTCTTCATGCCGCGGCTGTTCGAGCGCAAGCTGATCCTGGACGAATCCACCGGCCAGCCGAAGCAGCAGGGCGGATGGCCGTTCTGGCCGTTCGGGAACGGTGGGCATGGTTGATCGCCGCCGCTTCCTGGCGACGGCGGGCTGGATGGCCGCGGCGGGGTGGATCCCGTCGCGGCTTTTCGCGCACGACATGCATGCGATGCCGGCCGGCAAGGTCGGCAACGATCTCTGCATGCATGCGATGGGCGACGTCACGCATATGCCGGGACTCGTCGATCCCGCGAAGCTGACGCCGTTCGTCGACGCCTTGCCGTTGCCGCCGACCATGTATGCAGAGCCGGGCAAGCCCTTGCATGTGCGAATGGCGGAAACCATGCAGAAGCTGCATCGCGATCTGCCGCCGACCCCGTTGTGGACGTATGGCGGACATTACCCTGGGCCGACGATCGAGGCGCGCAGCGGACAGCCCATCGACGTCGTTTGGGAAAACGCGCTGCCGAAGAAGCACCTATACCCGGTCGACCATTCGATCTGCGGGGCGGAGGCGGACAAGCCGGAGGTGCGCGCCATCGTGCACCTGCACGGCGCCAAGGTCCCGCGCAAGGACGATGGCTATCCCGAAGACTGGTACGTGCCGGGAGCCTCGCGGCGGCACCATTACCCGAACGCGCAGGACGCGGCGACGCTCTGGTACCACGACCACGCGATGGGCATCAACCGGCTCAACATGTACGCGGGCCTGATGGGCCTGTACCTGTTGCGCGACGACCACGAGCTGTCGCTGGGCCTGCCGTCCGGCGAACAGGAGCTGCCGCTGGTGCTGGCCGATCGCCTGCTGCGCCAGGACGGACACCTCTACTACCCCGACTCCGGCGACGCGAACGCACCCTGGGTGCCGGAGGTGTTCGGCAATCTCTCCCTGGTCAACGGCGTGATCCTTCCGCGCGCCGACGTGCAGGCGAGGCGCTACCGCCTGCGTGTGCTGAATGCAGCCAACGGGCGGTTCTATCACCTGCGTTTCCGCGACGGGCGTCCGTTCCAGGTCATCGGTTCGGACCAGGGCCTGCTGGCGGCACCGGCCGCGATGACCTCGATATTCCTGGCACCGGGAGAGCGCGCGGACATGGTGGTGGACTTCGCGAGCCTCCGCGGTGGAGCGGTGGAACTCATGAACGACGCGCTCCCGCTCATGCGTTTCGCCGTGGGGCAGGGCGTCGTGCGCGACGAAAGCCGCGTGCCGGAGGTGTTACGCGAACTGCCGCGGCTGACCGCGGCTGGCGCATCCAGGGCACGGGAACTCACCCTGGACGAATACAGCGATTGCGTGGCAACACCGATGCTGATGCTGTTAGGCGGCAAGCGCTGGCACGATCCCGTGACGGAAACGGTGAAGCTGGGCAGTACGGAAGCGTGGAGCCTGGTGAACCTCACCGAGGATACGCATCCCATCCACCTGCACCTCGTCCGCTTCCAGATCCTCGATCGCCGGCCCTTCGACGTGGACGAGTACATGGAGAAGAAGACGCTTCGCTTCCTCGGTCCCGCCCAGGAACCGCCGCCGCACGAACGGGGCTGGAAGGACGTGGTCCAGG
>NZ_JBPGXO010000051.1:0-28119 GCF_056755555.1 Luteibacter sp. SVR4-7G
AGATGTGTATAAGAGACAGGACTCAAGGCTTCCGCTTGGCCCGCGGATGCGCCGCGTCATACACCTTCGCCAGGTGCTGGAAATCCAGGTGCGTATAGATCTGGGTCGTGGCGATGTCCGCGTGGCCCAGCAGCTCCTGGACGGAGCGGAGGTCGCCCGAGGACTCCAGCATGTGGCTCGCGAAGGTATGCCGGAGCATGTGCGGGTGGACCCGCTTGGCCTGCCCGCTGGACAGCCGGGCCAGCCGTTGCTGCACGGTACGCGGACTGATCGCCGCCCCGCCGCGGCCCTTGAACACCGGCTGGTCGGGGCCGGCGGCGCCGAGGGCGGCCAGTGCTCTCAGGGCGGCTACCGCGAAGCGGCCCACCGGGAGGATGCGCGTCTTGTTGCCCTTGCCGAGCACGCGCACCTGGCCGTCTTCGAGGTCGAGATCGCGCCAGTGCAGGCCGCACAGTTCGGAGAGGCGCAGGCCGCTGGAGTAGAACAGCTCCATCATGGCCGTGTCGCGCGGTGCCAGCGGGCCGCCGAGGCTGGTTTCGACCAGTTCCTTGGCTTCATCGGCGTCCAGCACCAGGGGTAGCTTGCGCCGCACCTTCGGACCGCGGACCCCGGCCACGGGATCGTGGTCGAGGTGGCCTTCGCGGGTGAGGTAGCGAAACAGCGTGCGGCAGGCGGAAAGCAGCCGCTGGATGCTGGCCGGCTCGAGACCTTCCTGGCTCTTGCCATCCCTGCGTGGCGGCGGCCGGTGCAGCCGCGCCGTCATGCTGCGCATCCGTTCCGGGGTGAGCCGGTCGAAGCTGTCGAGGCCCTCGGCCTCCATGAACGCCAGCAGCTTTTCCAGATCGCGCCGATAGGCGGCGAGCGTATGGGCCGACGGTACCCGTTCGGCGGCGAAGTGGCCGAGGAAAGCCTCGACGGCGGCGCGCGGGGTCACGCCACCTTCCGTGCCCGTTCGATGGCCGAGCCGACCGTGGTCGAGATCATGTCGAGGAACAGCGTGCCCATGCCGGGATGGAAGCGATCCGGATCCGCGCTGCCGATGGCCAGCAGGGCGTCGGGTCCGATACGCATCAGCGCGGCCGAGCGTACGTCGGGCGCCGCATCGCCGAACAGGCGGTGCAGTTTGTCCGGCGCCAGGCGCCCCGCGACCGGATCGCCGTGTTCCAGGAACGACGCGAACTCGGGCAGGCCGGACGCGCCGTGGGGCTCGCGCAGCAACCAGGGTTCGTCGGGCAGGCCGGCCAGGTCGCCGAAGAACACCAGGCGGACGCGCTCGGACTGGAAGTCTTCGGTAAGTCGGCGCACGACCTGGCGCACGGTGTCTTCGATGTCGCTGGCGCCCAGCAGGGCGAGCATCAGCCCATGCACGCGGCGCATCAGTTTCTCGTTGTCGCCGGCCACGGCCGTGAGCTCGCGGAGCCGCGCTTCCAGCTGGGCGTTCTTGTCGCGCAGGCTGCGCAACTGATGCACGGCAAGCGAGGACGCCGGGCCGTTCACGCCGGGCAGCACGAGTTCGTCGGCCAGTTCGGGGTAGGCAACGAGGAAGTCGGGGTGCTGCCGCAGGTAGGACGCCACGCTGGCTGGCTTGATGTCCCCGTCGATCGCGGTGTCGGTCATACGTACTTCCTCAAAGGCTTGCGTGCCCAGTGTGCCCCGTTCGCGTGTGAACGTCACACCTCGCCTTCGTAGACGAAGGCGGCGGGGCCCGTCATCCAGAGCGTATGCCCGGGGCCGTGCCACTCGATGGTGAGCGTGCCGCCGGGCAGTTCGACGTCCACGACCGGCGCGACGAGTCCGAGCGACTGCGCGACGGCGGCCGCTGCGCATGCGCCCGTGCCGCATGCACGGGTCCAGCCGCTTCCGCGTTCATGCACGCGCAGGCGGATGCGGTCGGGCCCGATGCGCTGGGCGAAGCCAATGTTGGCGCCCTGAGGGAAGACGGGATGCGAGGTGAGCACCGGGCCCAGCCGGTCCACCCGCGGATCGGCGATGTCCTCGACGAATACGACGCCGTGAGGATTGCCCATCGAGACAGCGCCGAAGCTCACGTCCTCGCCATCCAGGTGAACGGTATGCACGGCGTGCGGCGGCAGGTCGAGCGGGATGGCGGAGGGCGTGAAGTCGGGTTCGCCCATGTCGACCACCACCCTGCCCTCGTCGAGCACCCGCACCGTGACCGGACCCGAAGGACTTTCCAGGCGCACGTCGGTGTCGCGGTTGATGGCGCCGTCACGATAAAGCCACGCGGCGACGCAGCGCACCCCATTGCCGCACTGGCCCGAGGGCGAGCCGTCCGCGTTCCAGATGCCGTAGTAATACGCACAGGAAGGATCGCGCGGGGGCTCGATACTGATCAGCTGGTCGAAGCCGATGCCGGTATGACGATCGGCCAGTGCCGCCACGCGTGCCGCGTTCGGGACGCGCGGCGGATCCTCGCGCCAGTCGACGATGGCGAAGTCGTTGCCGATCCCATGCATCTTGGTGAAACGGATGGGCATCGTCCGCTACTGGTGGATGACCGAATTGAACGGCTGGCTGGAGGTGCTGGCCGGCGGCGGCGTGAGCGACGAATGCTCAGCCGGCTTCGCCGGCGCGGTCTGTGGCGTGGCCGTGGCGCCCGCCGCGGGCGGAGGCGGCAGGAACAGCGGGCCCTTGTTGCCGCAGCCGGCAAGCGCGGCGGCGGTGGCGGCAAGAGCGATCGGCAGGACGAGTCGGCGCATGGGCAACTCCTTTGAACGACGCCCAGTATAGCGTCGGGGCCGGTCAAAGCCTCTTTTCGAAACGGAACGCGCCGGAGCCGTCGGCATAGTAGTTGGCATACTCGCCGATCCGCGCGTAGCCGAGCCGCTCGTAGAGCCGGATCGCCACCGTGTTGTCCTTGCGGACCTCCAGGCGCAGCGAGCGGCAGCCCCGGGCCCGGGCGGCGTCTTCGGACGCCTCGATCAGCGCCGAGCCTACGCCCTTGCCCTGCGCCTGCGGCTTGGTCGCGATCGAGTAAAGCCGGGCCACGGTCGTGCCCTTGCGGAAGAAGACCACGGCGGTGCCGAGGAAGCGCCGGTGGTTGGCGCTCGCCACGAGCACCAGCGCGCTCTCGCTGTCGAGATGCTTGCGGTACTGGGCGCGACTCAGCCGATCCTGCGCGAAGCTGGATTCCTCGAGGGCGACGAGATCGTCGAGATCGCTGACTTCGGCGCGACGAACGCGCACCGCGGCGGTGACCGGGGGTGGACGCATGCGCTAGGGGACTCCGGCGCGGGGGTGGGCAAGCGCGGCACTGTAGACCTCGGCGGAGCACGGATCAATGACTTTTTCATGAATCCTTCCGGCGTGCCGCTTGTGCGTCGCGCCGCGAGAAGCACACACTGCGGCACCGGCGATACGATCGATCCCAGGCGGGGTCGAGGGAATGACATTCGCCGCCTGCAGAGGTCTCATGAGCCGGCTCGTCATCGTCGTGGAGAAAGCCTCGGACTGGGGCTCGTATTACCCGTCCGCCGATGTCGTCGCCGCCATGGACTACCTCCGTCAGCCGGTGGGCGGCGACGACGAACGCACCCACGTCATCAATCTCTGCCGCAGCTACAAATACCTGGGCACGGGCTATTACGTGTCGCTGCTGGCCGAGGCGCGCGGGCACAAGGTCATCCCTTCCGTGCGCACCGTGAACGACCTGCGCCGCCGTTCCCTCTACGGCCTGGACATCGACGACCTCAACCAGAAGCTCGCCAACTTCCTGCCCGCCGGCGGCCGCGACACCACCGACTTCGGCGTGCTGGTTTATTTCGGCGAGACGGCTTACCCGGACCTGCAGGATCTTGCGAGGCAGCTGTTCGACATGTTCCCCTGCCCGCTCATGCGCATCGAGTTCGAACGCGAACGCGTGTGGCAGGTGTCGTCGATCAAGCCGGTGGGACTGCACACGCTCGACGATGCGCAGGAAGACGCCTTCGCCCAGGCGCTGGACAAGTTCTCGCGCAAGATCTGGCGCAAGCCCCGCACGCGGCGTCGCTTCCGTTATGACATCGCGATGCTGGTCGACCCGAACGAGAAGATGCCGCCCTCGAACAAGAAGGCGCTGAAGCAGTTCATCGAGGCCGGCAAGCACCTCGGTATCGAAGTCGATCCGATCGGCAAGAACGATTACCAGCGGTTGGCCGAATACGACGGCCTGTTCATCCGCGAGACCACCGCCAGCGACAACCACACCTATCGCTTCGCCCACCGCGCGGAGAAGGAAGGCATGGTGGTGATGGACGACCCGACCTCGATCCTCCGCTGCACGAACAAGATCTTCCTTAACGACCTCATGGTGGCGCGCAAGCTGGCCACGCCCGCCACCGAGATCGTGTACCGCGACGACATGCGACGCCTGCGCGACCTGCCCGACCGGCTCGGCCTGCCGATCGTGCTGAAGATCCCGGACGGTTCGTTCTCGCGTGGCGTGGTCAAGGTGGAAACCCGCGAGGCCCTGGAGAAGGCCGCCAGCGAGCTGTTCTCGCACAGCGCCCTGCTGATCGCCCAGGAATACCTCTATACCGAGTTCGACTGGCGCATCGGCGTGCTGAATCACGAGGCGCTCTATGCCTGCCAGTACTACATGTCGCGCGGCCACTGGCAGATCTACAACCACGGTGCCAAGGGCACGGCCAAATCAGGCGGATTCCGTACGGTGCCGGTGCGCGACGCGCCCGCGGAAGTGGTGAAGCTGGCGCTGAAAGCCACGCAGACCATCGGCGATGGCCTGTACGGGGTGGACCTGAAGCAGGTCGGCGACCGGCCGGTGGTGATCGAGGTGAACGACAACCCGTCGATCGACGCGGGCGTCGAAGACGCCTATCTGGGCGAGGACCTCTACCTGCGCATCATGCAGGAGTTCCTGCGCAGGCTGGAAATGAAGCGACTAGGCATCCAGGCCTGACCTGTAGGAGCGCGCCTTGCGCGCGACATGTTTTCGCACCTGTCTCCAAGCTTGCGCGCCAGCTCCGGGGCACGGCCTCAAAACATGTCGCGCGCAGGGCGCGCTCCTACAGAGACCCCTCACCGCCGGAGCAGGCTGGCCAGCAACGACATCGGCAAGCCCGGCTTCATCGCCACCAGGATGCTGGCCGGGGCCAGCAGCAGCCAGAATGCCGGCGTCCAGCCGAGGGTTTCGCTGTGCCCGGAGAGCGGCGTCAGCAGGAGCAGCAACGCGCCGCACGCCAGCCACGCGAGGGCGATGAGGGCGCGCAGGCGGCGCGGCGAGAGCGTGTCGTGCATGGCGGACTCCTGGCATCGGTGGCGATGGAAGAAGCCTAGGTGCCCGCCGTCTCAGGGATCGCGACAGGTCTTCCCGATCCCGTCGCACCTGCCATAATTTGTCCCGAGCATGAGCCAAGGGAAAATCCATGAGCGCTGAAGCGCACCGTTACGCCGTTTTCGGTCACCCGATTGCGCACTCGCTGTCCCCGGAGATCCATAAGGCCTTCGCTGCGCAGCTCGGCATCCGCCTGAGCTACGAAACCATCGACGCGGCCCCCGCGCAGTTCGAAGAGGCGGTCCGCCGTTTCTTCGCCGAAGGCGGCCTCGGTGCCAACGTCACCCTGCCGCACAAGGGTGCGGCCTTCGCGCTGGCCGGCAAGCGCAGCGAAGCCGCCAGCCGCGCGGGCTCGGCCAACACGCTTACGCCACTCGTGAACGGTGACCTCGAGGCGCACAACACCGACGGCAGCGGCTTCGTACGTGACATCGCCGATCGCCACGGTTTCGACCTGCGCGGTCACGACGCCCTGCTGCTGGGCGCGGGTGGCGCGGCCAGGGCGGTCGCGTGGGCCCTCATGGATGCCGGCGTGCAGTCGCTCACCATCGTCAACCGCACTCCCGAACGTGCCGACGAACTGGCCGACGCCATCGGCGAGCCCGGCCGTTGCTACACGCGCTACTGGGACGGCCTCGACGGGGAGTCCTTCAACCTCGTGGTGAATGCCACCTCCATCGGCGTGGTGGGCGGGCGCTTCGACCTGCCGACGTCGATCCTGAAGGATCACTCCACATGCTACGACCTGAGCTACGGCGCCGCGGCGGCCGACTTCAAGGGCTGGGCGCTCGCCGCCGGAGTGCGCCCGGACTGGTTCCGCGACGGCCTCGGCATGCTGGTGGAACAGGCCGCCGACGCCTTCGAGCGCTGGCACGGTGAGCGTCCCGACACCGATCCCGTCTATAACGCGCTGCGCCAGCGTTTCTGACCCCAGGCTACCGGGCGAGTAACTGCCGCACGCCCAGCGACACGATGAAGGCGCCGCATACGCGATCGATCCACGCCTTGCCGCGCCGGTAGTGCGCGGCGACGCGCGGTGTCGCGAAGACCACCGCGACAAAGCCGTACCACGCGGAAGCCACGACGGCGACCACGCCGAGCATGCACAGGAACGTGGGGAGCGACACGTGCTTCGGCGCGGCAGCCGAGAACACGGCGGCATAGAACGCCATGGCCTTGGGATTGCCGATATTGGTGATGATGCCGGCGCGAAAGGCGGCGGCCGGCCCCCCACGCATGCCGCCGGCCGACGGTTTCGTGCTTTCGACGCCCGCGCGCAGGATCAGGCGTCCACCAAACCAGATGAGGTAGGCGGCGCCCGCCAGCTTCACGGCCAGCGCGATCCAGGGGAAGGTGGCGAAGACGATGCCCACGCCGAGGATGGCGCAACTGGCCCAGAACAGGTTCACGAGCACGGTGCCGCCGACCATGGCCAGGGCCTCCCGCGTCGTGCTCGATGCTGCCCGGTGCGCGATGGCCACGAAGTTCGGTCCCGGACTCACCACGCCGATCACATAGACGGAAAAGACGAGGGCGATGGCGTGGAGGTCGATCATGGCGGTGGCTGCAATTATGTGGGAAGCGCGCCGGCGCGCTTCCCACAGGGTAACTGCCTGTAACGATCCGTTACAGGGCTGCAGTGACCCGGCGGCCGCCCTGGAAGCGGTTGGCCGGCACCGTGGCCTGCGTGCCGAGGACGAGGGGCGTGCCCCAGGCATCGGCGACCTTGAAGGACGCGAAGCCCTTGCCGGTGCCCTGCCACTCGACCATGCGGTTATTGGCGTTGCGCCAGAGCAGGTCGGCCATGCCGTCGCCGTCATAGTCGCCGATGCTGGCCAGCGTATAACCGGCCGGAATCGCGCGGCTGCGCGTCGCGGTGACATTGAAGCCGTCAAGGGTCCACCAAGTCAGCTGCGCGCTGGCGGCGTCCGTCCAGATCAGGTCGGTGCTGCCGTCGCCGTCGATATCGCCCACGCCGTAGAGGGTCGCGCCGGCGGGCCGATCGGGCAGCCTGCGCGACACGAAGCCGCGATGCTGGTCGGCGATCCACAGGGTGACGGACGCATCGCTGGCACGGGTCCAGACCAGGTCGGTATAGCCGTCGCCGTTCGCATCGGCCAGGACCGGCGTCGCGCCGCGCACGCCATTGATCGGCTGGGACACGGCGGTGACGATGATGTCGTTCTGCGTGACCGGATCCAGGTCGAGCTTCCACCAGACGATCTGCGTGGTCTTGGTGTCGAACCAGACCAGCTTCTGGTTGCCGCTGGCATCGTCGACGCCGGTACCGAGCAGCTTCCAGGTGGACGGCACGGAGTGGTTCACGACGAAGGCGTAGTAGCCGCCGGTACCTGTCGACACCCAGACGTTCACCCGGTTGTCGCTATCCAGCAATACGATCTCCCCGGATTTCAGCGACAGCGCGTCGAGGCCGGGGATCAGGTCGCCGAACGCCGCCACCGTAAGGCCGGGATCGATCGACTGGGTCTGGTCGTACAGGCTGACCGCCCCCTTCATCGCCACCGAGTGCAGCAAGCCCTCGGAGGGATCGACATAAGCGAAGTCGCTGTAGCCGTCGTTGGTGAACAGGTTGTTGAGCGAGAGGAAGTCCGCCGGGGCCGCGTAGTTGCGCTTGGCGGGAGAACCCCAGGCCGCCACCGCGTCGACCAGGTTGGACGCGTTGATGGTGCCGAGCCCCGTGGCCATGCTGTAGCCCACGTTGGCTTTCCACGCGGGCACCAGCGTATGGGTCGTCGGGTCGCCGCCTTCGACGATGCCGACGATGTTGTTGAGCTTCTGGCCGGTGTCGCAGTTCGGGGAGCCCACCGCGCAGGGCTGGACGATGTCGCCTTCGGTCACGTTGTTGAAAATGCAGTCGGGGCTGATCGTCGCGCCATTGCCGGCGTTGCACGCGGTGAGCGTTTTCGTGTTCGGCGAACCGACGGTACCGAACTGGCGCGCGGCGATGCCGTAGAACGCCGGCAACACGTTGCCGCTGCGGTCGCCGGTAGCCTGGTTGATCAATGTCTGCACGCCCGCCATCGCCGGCGCGGCGAACGAGGTGCCGCCCGCGGAGTTGGCGAAGACGCTGTCGGGATTGTCGAAGTCGCAGGCGGTGCCGCCGTTATCCTCGTCGGACATGCAGAAGACCAGCGCATGGCCGAAGATGCCGTTGGCCGAGAACAGCGAGACGTCGGGCAGCATGCGCGAGGTATGGTTGGTCGAGCCGCTGATGCCCACCTGCTCCACGGGTTGCGCGAATCTCCCGCTGGGACCGCCGCCGGCACCCCCGACCTGGAGGAAGTCCTGGCCGCGGCCGACGCTGTCGTTACAGGCGGTGATGCCGTCCGTGTAACCAAGCAAGGTGTAGAGGTGGCTGCTGGCGCAGCTGTTGTTCCAGGTCATTTCCGGGATGTAACTGACGGCGGACTGGTAGTACGGCAGGTTGGTGTCGGTCCAGTACATGGACTGCTTGCCGCGATCGTTGAAGTCCGTGCCGCCCACGGCGACCGCGGAGGGCGAAGAAGCCAGACCGTTCACGGCCGCGCCGGAGGTGGACCAGAACAACGCGCCCTGGTCGCACTGCGTGGAGCCGCCGTCGCCGGATGACACGAACACGGTCACGCCTTCCGCGGCCGCGGAAGACCACAGCACGTCCGCGGTGTACGCATCGCCCGGGTCGGCGGACTCGCAGGCGCCGTAGCTCAGGCTCCAGACCGGCGGCGGGAGACCGCCGTCGGGACCTCCTTCGAGCAGACGGGCCGCGGCGATGAACGGGCCGAAAGTGGCGCCACTGTCGGCACAGGATGCCAGCACGATGTCCGCATCGGGCGCGGCGGCGCCGGCCCATTCGGCATCGAGCGCCGCCTCGCCTTCGTCACCGTTGAAGCCGGGGTCGGCACAGGGCTCGCCCTCGTTCACGGGGTGCAGGACGCTGAAGCTGCCCTTGGCATCCGCGGGCAGGAACGCGTTGCGGAAACGCGCGACGTCGTCGGGTGACACGTTGGTCCGCTCGAGCACGACGACGGTCTGTCCCGCCCCACGCACGGCTTCGCGCCGTTGCCATAAGGGCTTCACGTTGTAGACCTGGTTGAAGTCCGCCGGCACCATGTCATAGGTGATGTTCGGGTTCGTGTTGCCGGGCGGCACGGTGAAATCCGGCGTCGCGCTGGCGTTGGTCCACTTCCCGTGCCTGCGGTCGAAGCTGGCCCGGCTGACCGGCGTGTGCTGGGCCTTCGGGAAGAAGTCGTCCAGCGCAACGGCCTGGATCACCGGCGACAGCGCGGTGGGGATCTTCGTCGCCGTGTTGTTGGCGAAGTGACGCTCGCCCTCCACGTCGTAACGATGCAGCTGCGTACCGAAGGCCTTCGACACGGCACCGGCAGGGCCGGAGAACACGATGCGCATGCGGTCGCCCGAAACGGTGGACACGGTCAGTCCCTGCGACTGCAGCCATTGCCTTACCGCGCTCACGTCCTGCAGGGAGGGTCCGAAACGTTCGCCCAGCTGTTTCGCCGTGAGCCAGTGGTGGAAGTCCGGCGACGCCGGGTTGTTCAATTGCGAGAGGTACGTCCGGAACGCCCTCTCGCGGTCTTCGTCGCGCTTCAGCACCAGCGTGATGTCGCCGACGGTGTCGCTGGCGGCCATGCTGCCCGCGTCGTACTTTGCGATGGCCGCCAACGGCGCCGTTCCCGGCAGGGCGAAGGTCGAAGTTTTCTCCACGTTGGCGGTGACTCGCGTGGCGGCTGGCGAGGTCAGGGATTGCGTGGCTTGCCGCAGATCCGTCGCGGCTGAGGGTAGCGACAAGGCGCAGCCCGTCGTCAGGCTCGCGAGCGCGAGCCAGTTGGTGTACCTGCGTAACATGTGGTGACTCCCTTAGCGTGAGTGATGTATCCCCACCGAGCTCCCTGTCACAGGCTTTCCCCCTAAACGCCACGTCAGGGCGATCAGTTCTTGCACGCTAAACCTGCCGCGCCCGTCGCGAGGTGACTCCGGTCACATTTGGCCGTCTAAACGTCCCGCTTGCTAAGAAACATGAGCTTCGTCATGCCATGCGTCCGGAAGTTCCTGCGAATCGGCCGCCATGGAACTGCAACAATCGGGCGGGAAGATGGCCCGCCCGCCGGGGCCGGCCGACAGGGGGCCTGCCTGGTTGCGGGATGCTCCCCGGATCCCCCCATGTCCAAGCTTGCCCTTGCCGCGCCTCCCCGCCGCGCGGTCATCATCGTTGCCGCCGTGGCCGTCGTCGTCGCCGCGGCCGCCGCGTTCGCTTCGATGCACCTGCGTCATCCGGCCACCTCGGCCACGTCCGACGACGCTGCATCGACCTCGTCCCCGGGCGACGACGCGGGATCGAACGGCGTCGAGATCCTTCTTGGGCTGGCACGCCAGGCCACGCGCGAAGGGCGCCTGGTTTCGCCCCAGGGCAATAACGCCTACGAGTACTACCTCAGCGTGATCCAGCTCGAGCCGAACAATGCCACCGCCCAGGACGCGTTGCGCGAGACGATTCCGTTCGCTTCGCAGGAGATCGAGCGCCTCATCAACCGCAGGGACCTGGAAGAGGCGCGCCGTGAAATCGCCCTGCTGCGCGACTTCGATCCGACCAATTACACGCTGATCATCCTGGGCGCCAAGCTGGACGCACAGCAGCAGGTCGTGACAGCCGAAGACGAGGCGAGGGCCGACGCGATGCGGCGGCGAAACGGGTAGGTTGGTTCAGCGGATAGCCTGGTACCTGCCGTGACCGGCTTCACGTCCTGGAAGGGGTTCTGCGGGGATAATCGCGCATCCCGAAGGCAAGGAGCCCGTGCCATGAACCGTCTCACCCCCCTCTTTTTCATGATCGTCCTCGGCGCCGCCGCCGTCAGCGCGTGCCAGACCACGCCGGCCGCACAATCGAAGCCGGTGACCGGCTACGTCACCGACATGAAGGCCTTCGACGCATTCATCGCGACCCGTCCCACGCCGGAGCAATTCCGCGCAGCCTATCCGGATGTGATGCTGGTGACGCCGGACATGATGACCACGCGGGAAATGCGCCAGAACAACAGCCGCTATTTCCCCAAGCTGGATGCCGAGGGCCGCATTATCGGCGGCTCGTTCATGTAAGGGACTGCGGAGCCCGACATATCGTGTCGGCGAAACGGAAGGCTGTATTCGGATCATCTCAGGCTCGTGTCGGCCAAACTCTGCGCCGGGTATCGCGCGGCATGTCGCCGCCGGACCCTGATGGAGATTCATTCATGGATAAGATGATCCGTAGCACCCTGCTCGCCCTTCTCGTCGCCGCTCCGCTGGCCGCTGCCGCGCAGACCAGCGGCAACAACGGCTTTTCCGGCGGCGACACCGTCGGGACCTGCGGCGTGACCAGGCTCGACGCATTCGGCAAATTCATCGCCGGGCGTCCGACGGTGCCGGAATTCCGGGCCGCGTATGGCTGCGTGCAGCTGGTCCTGCCGGGCGACGTGACCAGCCGCGAAATGCGCGGCGACAACAGCCGCTACATCGCGACGCTCGACGCGTTCGGGCGCATCGTTGGCGGCCAGTTCCAGTAAGCCGCCGGGGACGCCGGGCAGGGCGTCCCTTCCCGCCGGCGCCAGCGACTAGAATGGCGCCATGGCTTCTTCTCCGCTCCGGCCCTTCAAGGGCATCATTCCGCGCCTGGGCGCTCGCGTCTACGTGGACCCGGCCGCCACCGTCATCGGCGACGTCGAACTCGCCGACGACGCGTCCGTCTGGCCCGGCGCCGTTCTTCGCGGCGACGTCCACCACATTCGCATCGGCGCCCGCAGCAACCTCCAGGATGGCGCCGTCGTCCATGTGACCCACGACGGTCCCTATACCCCGGGCGGGTTCCCGACGATCATCGGGGCCGACGTCACCGTCGGACATGGCGCGGTCATCCACGCCTGCACCATCGAGGATGGATGCCTGATCGGCATGCACGCGACGGTGCTCGACGGCGCGGTCGTGAAGAAGAACGGGTTCGTCGGCGCCGGTGCCGTGATCCCGCCTGGCAAGGTGGTCGGCGAGCGCGAGCTGTGGCTGGGCAATCCGGCCCGGATGGTCCGCGTACTGAGTGACAGCCAGGTGGAACAGTTGTACTACTCGGCCGCCAATTACGTCCGCCTGAAGGACGACTACCTGGCTGCTTGATTTGGATTCGCGGGGGCTCCACGCTGGTTGCCTGACAGGAGATCAGCCATGGACACCCCTACCAACCCCTTGCTCGACCCCAATGGCCTTCCCGCCTTCTCGGCCATCCGGCCCGAGCACGTGGAACCGGCCATCGACGCCCTCGCGGCGGAGCAGCGGGCCACCATCCAGCGCATCGCCGCCCCCGGCGGGGTACGCGATTTCGAGCACGTGATGCTCGCCCAGGAGCGCCTCGATCAGGCCCTGGCGCGCGCCTGGGCGCCGGTCAGCCACCTCCATTCGGTGGCGGACTCCGAGGCCCTGCGCAAGGCGCACGGCAACGCCGAGGAGAAGCTCACCGACCTGGGTATCGAGATCGGCCAGAACCGCGATCTCTACGCCGCCGTGCAGGCGGTGGCCGACCGCGACGATTTTCGCTCCCTTCCCGTGGCCGCCCGCGCGGCGGTCGACCACGCCCTCCGCGATTTCCGTCTCTCGGGCGTGGCGCTGGAAGAGCCCGCGCGCAGCCGTTTCCGTGAAATCGGCGTGGAGCTTTCGCGCCTGACCACCGAGTTCTCGAACGCGGTGCTCGACGCCACCGAAGCCTGGCACCAGCACATCACCGACGAGCGTGACCTTGCCGGCATCCCGGCGTCGGGCCGTGCCGTGCTGCGCGAGTACGCGCGCGAGGAAAACCTCGAGGGCTTCCTGGTGACCCTGAAGCAGCCCAGCGTGCAGGCGGTGCTCACGTACGCCGAGAAGCGCGAGCTGCGCGAGGCGGTCTACTACGCCTACCAGACGCGTGCATCCGACCAGGGCCCGGGCAAGGGGAAGTTCGACAATTCGGAGCGCATCGAGAAGATCGTCGCCTTGCGTCACGAGGCGGCCCAGCTGCTCGGTTTCGCCAACGCCGCCGAGGAATCCCTCGCGACCAAGATGGCCGGCTCGCCCGAGGTCGTCCTCACTTTCCTCCGCGACCTTTCCGCCCGCGCCAAGCCGGTGGCGCGCAAGGAACTTGACGAATTGCGCCGCTTCGCCACCGAAGAACTGAAGATCGACAACCTCGAACCCTGGGACATCGCCTTCGCCGCCGAGCGCCTGCGCCAGCGCCGCTATGCGCTCGACGAGGAACAGATCAAGCCGTACTTCCCGGCGTCCGCCGCCATCGACGGCCTGCTCATGGTCGTGGAACGCCTCTATGGCATCCGCTTCGCCCCGCGCGACGACGTCGACACCTGGCATAAGGACGTCAACTATTACGACCTGATCGATGCCGAAGGGCGCGTCTTCGCGGGCGCCTACCTCGATCTCTACGCCCGCTCGGGCAAGCGCGGCGGCGCGTGGATGGACGTGTGCGCGGCCCGCTTCCGCGACGGGGACCGGCTGCAGCTGCCCGTCGCCTTCCTCACCTGCAATTTCCCCCCGCCGACCGAAGGCGTGCCCGCGCTGCTCACGCATGACGACGTGCTGACCCTGTTCCACGAATTCGGCCATGGCCTGCACCACATGCTGACCGAGGTGGATATTCCCTCGGTGGGCGGGATCGACGGCGTGGAATGGGATGCCGTCGAACTGCCCAGCCAGTTCATGGAGAACTTTGCCTGGGATCGCGACGCGCTGCGCTCCTTCGCCCGCCACTACCAGACCGGGGAGCCCCTGCCCGACGAGCTGTACCAGCGCATGCTCGATGCCCGGCACTTCCACGCGGGGCTGTTCCTGGTGCGCCAGTTGGAATTCGGTCTGTTCGACTTCCGCCTGCACCTGGAGTACGACCCGGCGAAGGGCGCCCGGCCCCTCGATGTGCTGGAGGAGGTGCGCCGCGAGGTCGCGGTCCTCCATCCGCCGGCATGGCAGCGCTTCCCGCACGCCTTCACCCACATCTTCGCCGGCGGCTACTCGGCGGGGTATTACAGCTACCTGTGGGCGGAAGTTCTTTCCGCCGACGCGTTCGAGGCCTTCGAGGAAGCTGGCGTGCTCGACCGCGCCACGGGCGAGCGTTTCCGCAAGGAAGTGCTGGCCGTGGGTGCCACCCGGCCGGCCCTGGAGTCGTTCAAGGCCTTCCGCGGCCGCGAGCCGCGGCCGGACGCCCTGCTGAAGAGTTACGGACTGGCCTGACCGTGTCCTTTACAATGGCGCGATGAAGATCGCGTCATGGAACGTCAACTCGCTCAAGGTCCGGCTGCCCCATCTCCAGCAATGGCTGGCGGAAGCGCAGCCGGACATCGTCGCCCTGCAGGAAACCAAGATCGTCGACGAGAAGTTTCCCGTCGACGAGATTGCGGCCATGGGCTATCGCGCCGTGTTCTCGGGACAGAAGACTTATAACGGCGTCGCCATCCTCGCGCGCGAGGAGCCTTCCGATGCCGTCACCGACATCGAGGGCCTGGACGATCCGCAGCGGCGGATCCTGGCCGCCACGGTCGGCGACATCCGCGTCGTGAACCTGTATGTCGTGAACGGCAAGGCGATCGGGGACGAGAAGTACACGTACAAGCTGCACTGGCTGGCGAAGGTGCGTGACTTCCTCGCCGGCGAGATCGCGCGGCACCCCAAGCTGGTGGTTCTCGGCGATTTCAACATCTGCCGCGACGACCGCGACGTGTACGATCCGGTGGCCTGGGGCGAGGACATTTTCTGCTCGCCGCCTGAACGTGCCGCACTGCAGGCGCTGTTGGATGTCGGTCTTCATGACAGTTTCCGTCTTTTCACAGAAGATGCCGGTCTTTTCAGCTGGTGGGACTATCGCCAAGCAGCCTTCCGTCGCAACATGGGCCTGCGGATCGACCTCATCTTGATCAGCGATGCGCTCAAATCCGTCGCGACCTCGTCGATCATCGACAAGGCGCCGCGGAAGTGGGAACAGCCGTCCGACCATGCGCCTGTCGCGCTGGAGTTGAACCTTTGAATACACCGAAGTCCGAATGGCCGAGTTCCCTCGACGATAAGGAACTCGAAGAACTCGATACCTACCTGCGCGCGCACGGTGGCGACGGCGACCTCATGCTCGACGGCGTGCACGGGTTGCTCTCGGCGGTCGCCATCGGTCCGCTCGAGGTAAAGCCGGAGGAATGGCTGCACGAAGTGCTGCATGACGCCTTCGACGACGAGGACGAAGGCAACCGCGTCCTGGCGCTGCTGGCGAAGCTCAACGATTCCATCATCGCGGAGCTCGACGTCGACGCCTACGAGCCGATCCTGGGCGAGGTCGACACCGAGGAAGGCCCGCTGTTGTCGGCGGCCGGCTGGTGCGAGGGCTTCAGCCGCGGCATCGACATGCGCGCGCAGCTGTGGGAGAACCGCCTCGCCGAGGACCCCACGCTGATGCAGCTGCTCGGACCCATCATGGCCCTGGCGGTGGATGAGGGCGTGCTCCAGGCGGATGCGGAGTTCGAAAAACTCACCGACGAGGAATACGACGAGTGCCTGGGCCAGTTGCCCGAGGTGCTCAACGCCGTCGGCGACTACTGGCGCGAGACCCCACCCACCGAAGCCGAGCTCCAGGCCCTCACCCGCCCCCGCGTTGAAGGCGAGGAAGGCCCGCCCCGCCATCGCGCAGGCCACTGGGTCCACTGAAGAAGCCCGGCGTCGCTCACGTGCCGTCGCCGAAACGCATCGTTCGCGTCGCGCACCTTGGCCGGCGGCCCGACTGGCGGCATCTTTGCGCCAACCAAAGGAGCCAGCCATGACCACACAACGCCACATCACCCGCCGCGTACGCGGCATGGACACGTCCGACGGCGCAGGCGTCAAGCTCAAGCGCGTGATCGGCCAGCCGGCGCTGGACATGCTGGATCCGTTCCTGCTGCTGGACGAATTCCGCTCCGACCAGGCCGGCGACTACATCGAAGGATTCCCCGAGCATCCGCACCGCGGCTTCGAGACCGTGACCTACATGCTCGCCGGCCGCATGCAACACGGCGACAACCACGGCAATCGCGGCGATCTTGGCCCGGGCAGCGTGCAGTGGATGACCGCTGGCCGCGGCATCCTGCATTCCGAAATGCCGCAGCAGGAGGAAGGCCTCATGTGGGGCTTCCAGCTATGGGTGAACCTGCCCGCCGCGGACAAGATGGTGGAACCGCGCTACCAGGACATTCCGCCGGCAGCGATTCCCGTCGTGCATCCGGCGGAAGGGGTGACCGTGCGCGTGGTGGCCGGTGAACTCGCCGGCGCGAAGGGTCCGGTCAGCGGGATCAGCACGGAGCCCGTCTATCTGGATATCGCGCTGGATGCCGGCGCACGCTTCGACCTTGCGCTTCCCGAAGGACACAGCGCTTTCGCTTACGTGTTCGACGGCGAGTCGGCCATGATCGCGAGCGAGCCGGTGACGCGTAGCGAACTGGCCGTCCTTTCGAAGGGCGACACAGTGAAATTCACGGCTGACCGTCCGGCTCGTGTCCTGCTCGTCGCCGGCCGTCCGCTGGCCGAGCCGGTCGCGCGGTACGGTCCGTTCGTCATGAACACGCCGGCGCAGATTCATGAGGCCATCGCGGATTTTCGTGCGGGCAAGTTCTGACGACCCGGCGAACACCCTTCGCGCGCCAGCGCGCGAAGGGTGCTCGCGACAAGCCACCCATGAGGCTGTAATCTGATAGGCATGTCCCGACAAAAACATGCCTTTCTCTTCGACCTCGACGGCACCCTGGTCGACAGCGTTTACCAGCACGTGCTCGCCTGGAAGGAATCACTCGACATGGAGGGGATCGACCTCTCCGTGTGGCGCATCCACCGCAAGATCGGCATGAGCGGTGGCCTGTTCACCGACATCCTGCTGCGCGAGACCGGTACCGAGATCACACCGGAGCGCATCGATCGCCTGCGGCGCAACCATGCGGCGGCCTATGGCCGCCTGGCCGAGGCCGGTGCCGTCAAGCCCCTGCCCGGTGCCGTGGAGCTGCTGGCCTGGCTCACCGACGCGAAGATTCCCTGGGCCATTGCCACATCCGGACGGATGGAAACGGCAGCCCACAATATCGCGGCCCTCGGCGTCGATCCGGCCAAGGTGCCGGTCGTGACCCGTGACCAGGTCCGTCACGCCAAGCCCGATCCCGACCTCTTCGTCACCGCGGCGCACCGGCTTGGTACCGACATCCGGGAGGCCATGGTGATCGGCGATGCCATCTGGGACATGCTCGCCGCCCAACGCGCCCGGGCCCTCGGCATAGGCTTGCTTTCAGGCGGCTACGGGGAGAACGAACTGGAGCGCGCAGGCGCCTACCGGGTCTTCGAAGACCCCGCCGACCTGCTCCGCCATATCGACGAAGTGGCCGCCCGAAGCTGAACGGATGCCGGAAGTTCCCCTAGGCGTTTAGCCAGGGGACGGGTAGGGGTTCGTAGCATTGGCACGTAAGCAAAGGATTTCATCGACCATGCGCTTTATCCTCACGGCTGTCCCGCTAACGGTTGCCTTCATCATCGCGGCCTGCTCGCATTCGGAGCCCTCCGCGCCCGCCGCCACCCCGGCGGCGGCGTCCACGGCCGCTTCACCGGCGCCGGGGAAGACGGCGCCGGCCAACGCGGCGCTCGGTTCGCCCGAGTGGTACGCCTGGGTGGACCAGACCCTTGCCGTCAGCGACGACGGGCACGGTCCCAAGGCCGGCAGCGAGGAATGGAACCAGGCGGTGAACCGCAAGCTGGGCCAGGAAGCGCCGCAGAGCCAGCCCGGCTCCGCTGAATGGCAGCAGGCGGTCGACGCCCTCCTCCGCACCCGCGTAGCCACCCACTGACCCCAGACCACCCATCGTAGGAGCGCGCCTGCGCGCGACATCTTTTCGCGAAGAGCAACAGGCCCTGTTGCTCACGGCCCAAAGGCGTCGCGCGCAAGGCGCGCTCCTACAAGTGCTTGCGGAGGGTGGCTTTCCCCGGGGGCAGCTTTACCTCGCCGGACGGTAACGAAAGAACGATGCCGCCCGGTGGCGTCACCGGCTGCGTCACGGTCAGCAGCGCTTCGCCGTTCTTCGCTTTCAGCGTGTAACCGAAGCGGCCGTAAGGCGTGCGCAGGTTGCGGATAGCGATCCCCTCGCCTTCGAACCACGCCGGCTGCACGCCGGCGGCGATCACCAGAGCCCCATCGGCATCGCGGTCGTACGCGAACATGTCCAGCGCCGAGCGCACGTAGTCGGAGGCGATCCACGCATGCGGCATGTCGCCGACGAAGCGTGGCTCGCGGGGCTCGCGGCCCACGACCTCCGCCCACTGGTTCCACGCGGCCGGTCGACGATCGGCGAAGAAGAAGGCGAGAAGCTCGTCGAGCCGGTCTCGCCAACCCAGGCGGATAAAGCTTGCGACGGTCCGAAGTTCGTAGGGCGTGTAGTCCCTCCAGGCGGTCTTCCCATCGCGCCGTGCCACGAAGCCCTGCCAGTACTTCTCGAAGGTGTTGTCGAGCAGCTTCTTCGGCAGGCGGGATTGCTCGTCACCTGGCGACAGCGCGATGGTGGTCGACGTGGCGTCGAAATCACCCAGCTCGGCGGATCCGGGGATGAAGTCGATGCCCTTCGCCTTCACTGCCGCGACGATGGAGGCATGCAGGTCGGCGCGGAACTGATCGCGCGAGGCGGCGAACGCCGTGACGTCGCCTTCGTTCCCGAGGGCTTTCGCGAGTTCGACCGCGTCGTCGTAACCCTTGAGTGCCCAGAAGTCGTCCCAGTAGGAGTGCATCGGCTTGGCCGAATAGCCTTCATGGCTGATCGACGCGGGCATGAGGCCGTAAAGCGCGCGGTCCGGCCCGCCGAGGCGCGAAGGCTGCCGCTCGCTGGCGCGGAGGGAGTCCATGTAAGCCACGGCCTTGCGTACATGCGGATAGAGCGCCTCCACGGTCGCGCGGTCGTGCGTGTAACGCCAGAGCTCCGCCACGCTGAAGACGAGTTCGCCATGGCTGTCGTTTTCCGGCACCGGATCGGAACCGCGTGCATCGACGCAACACGGCACCTTGCCGTTCGAGAACTGGTGCGGCGCGTACCAGCGGATGAACTCGCGGGCGACATCCTCGTGCCCCGTACGAAGCAGGCCTTCGAGCATCATCGCACCGTCGCGCACCCAGGTGCGCGAATAGGACCGCGTGCCCGGTTGCAAGGCCGGGCCATCGCGCGACATCAGGATCTGCGCGACGCCGCTCTTCATCGTGTCGACGATCGGCTGTGCTTTCGGCGGTACCTCGATCGTCACGCGGTCCAGCTTCTCGCGCCAAGTCGTCGCAACGGCATCGGCATGCGCGGCCAGCCATGCGCCGGCGTCCGGTGGCACCACGACCGGTTGGCCGGGATCCGCCGGTATCACCACGCCGAGGTCGACATGCCCGTGCGCCGGAACGTGCAGGTCGTAAAGCAGCGCTCCCTGCGCGAAGCCCGCATCGTCATGGAGCAACGCCACCGTGGGACGTTCGCCCGAGTCGAGTCGCTCGCTGAGCGTCTTCGGCCGGTCGGTGCTGGCGACGAAGCTCGTGGTGCGTTGAAGCGGCACGATCTTGCGCGCGCCGTTGACCGTGAGCGCATGACCGTCCCAGGTCAGCTCGTCGATGCGGCTCGTGCCGCCCGGTGCGTTGAGGAACTGTGTCGGCGGATTCACTTGGAAGGGGCGCGCCGCCAGGGCGAGGGTCACCTCGCGTGCGGCATCGCCATCGTTCGCGACCCGGTAGCTCACCACCAGTTGCGAGCGTCCGGGTTCGCCCTGAGCGAAGGGCGTCGTCGTGAGTGCCAGTTGACCAGCCTCCCAGCGTACCGACGGGATGGGCAGGTAGCGGTCGCGCAGCGACTGGCTGGCCTTCACGTCCGCCCAGGTGAGCAGCTTTCCGCCGTCGATGAGGAAGGGTTCGATCGAAAAGCTGCCGCGGGAAATCTCGACGGCGCCATCTTCGGAGATGAGCGCCGAATCGCGGCTGCCGCCGTCGACGCCCACGATCGTCCAGTAGGATTGCTCGCCGGAGAAGCCGCGCGGGTAAAGCCCGCGACGAACCTGCTTCGCACGCGCTTCGAAGACGGCGTTCGGCGTGGGTGGCGGTGCGGGAACGGATTCAGGCTCGCGAGCGACGATGTGGAGATTGTCGAAGCAGACTTCGCCGCGATCCTGCGCCTGTGGGAAGCTCGGCGCCTCCTTGTAGATCACGAACTCCACTTCACGGGTGTGGCGCAAGGTACGGTCCTTGACCGGTCCCCAGGCGAACTCGACCTGCCGGCTCGTCGCCTCGATCGTCTGCCAGTTCGCCGTCGGAACGAACGAGGGCCTCTGGTACCACCACACGTTGTCGCCGCTGTCGTCGATGAACTTCAGCTGCAAGGTATTCGGCGGCATCGCGCCGCGCACGTCGAAGCCGAGCGCGAAGCCGGCGGGAAAATCCACGGGCAGCGTCTTGCGGATCGAGGCCGCGCCGGACACGCCGTTGAAGTCGTAGTCGAGGCAGATGGCTTGCCCGGTCTTGCCGGGCACGGCACGCAGGCTCGCAGAGACGTCATCGGTATGCGTAGCTTGCCAGCCCGTCGTCGTGTCGAAAGCATCGAGGACACTTGCGTGCACGCAGGAAGAGACCAACAGTGCAGCGGCGGAAAGACCCTGTAGGACCGCGCCCTGCGCGCGACGCCATGGGGGCCGGGAGCCACACGACCAGTCGCTCTTCGCGAAAAGATGTCGCGCGCAGGGCGCGCTCCTACGGAGACCCGTCATAACGTTCAGCCCTTGACGCTGCCGAGCAGCAAGCCTTCGAGGTAGTAACGCTGCAAGGCGAGGAACAGCACCAGCACTGGCAGGATGGTGACGACCGAGCCGGCCATCATCAGTTCGCTGTCCTGCACGTGCTCGCGCGAGAGCGAGGCCAGCGCGATGGGCAGCGTGTAATGCTCCTGCCCGGTCAAGGCGATCAGCGGCCACATGAAGTCGTTCCACGCGGCCAGGAAGGTGAAGATGGCCAGGGTCACCATGATCGGTTTCAGCAAGGGCATCACGATGGTGGCGAAGATGCGGAACTCGCCGGCACCGTCGATCCGTGCCGCCTCCATGAGGTCGTTCGGAATGCCGCTCGCATACTGACGCACGAGGAAGATGCCGAAGATCGTCGCCAGCGCGGGCACGATCACCGCGCCGTAGGTATTGACCAGGCCCATGTACTTCAGCAGAAGGAACAGCGGAAGCATCGCCACCTGTGCGGGGATCACCAGTGCGCCCAGCAGCACCTGGAAGATCCGCTGCCTGCCCCTGAACTCCAGCTTGGCGAAGGCATAGCCCGCCATGAGGTTGAACGCCAGCGAGATCAGCGTGATCGACGTGGAGATCAACAGGCTGTTGAACAGGTACCGACCCATGCCTGCGTTCATGAACAGCTGACGGTAGTTGGCCAGCGTCGCGTTCGTCGGGAATACGGGTGGCGGCAACGAGCTTGCCTGTCCCTGCGGCATGAAGGACACCGAGACCATGTAAAGCAGCGGCGCGATCGCGACGACCGCCGCACCGGCCAGCAGGCCGTTGATCAGCGCTTTCGCGGCGCGCGGGCTCATGCCGGGGCTCCCTGCTTCGACAGGCGGAGTATCGACGCGGTGACGATGAACATGATAACGAAGAGGATGAAGGCCACGGCCGAGGCCGAGCCGAGGTTCCACCACTTGAAGCCTTCCTCGTACATCAGGTAAAGCACCGAGGTGGTGCTCTGCAGCGGACCCCCCTCGGTCATCACGTAGGGTTCCGCGAACAACTGGAAATAGCCCGACACGGTGAGGATGCTCACCATCACCATCATCGGCTTGAGCATCGGCAAGGTGATGTGGCGGAACTGCGCGAAGGCCGAGGCGCCGTCGATGCGCGCGGCCTCGTAGAGATCGCCCGGGATCGCCTGGAGGCCCGCCATGAAGATGATCATGTTGTAGCCGAAGTTCTTCCACACGGCGAAGAGGATGATCGTGGGCATCGCCCAGTGCGGATCGCCCAGCCAGTCCACGGTAGGAATACCGACCGAATCGAGCACGTAGTTCACCAGCCCGTACTTGGTGTTGAAAAGGTAGCGCCAGATCACCGCGACCGCGACGACGGTGGTCACCACCGGCGCGAACAGCGCCGTGCGGAAGAAGGCCTTGAAGCGGGCCAGCGGCGAGTTCAGCAGCATGGCGGCGCCCAGTGAGGCGAGCATCGACAGCGGCACGCCCACCACCACGAAATAGACCGTATGGCCCAGGGCCGACCAGAACAGCGGCCGTTGCAGCAAGCTCCAGTAGTTCTCGAGGGCGACGAAGCGCAGGTTGCGTATGTCCGCCAGCGCGTAGAGATCGTAGTCGGTGAGCGAAAGCACCAGCGCGGCCGCGACCGGCAGCAGGAAGAACAGCCCGAGGACGATCAGGGCGGGCGTGATGAACCACCAGGCGGCACGGGACGTGTTCATGGCGATGCCTTGTGGCCGTGGTCCAGCATCCAGCGGCGCTTTTCGAGGAGACGGTCGGCGCGGCGGTCCATCTCGGCCGCGGCCTGGTCGACGGTAAGGTCGCCATGGGCGGCCTGTGCCGCCACGAGCTGCATCTCGGTGACGATACGCTCCCACTCGGCGATCGGCGGCGTGGGTTTCACGCGCTCCAGCTGCTCGCGGAACGCGGTCGCCTTGTCGTCGTTCTTCAGCGCGGGTGCTTCCCAGGAAGAGCGCCTCGGCGGCATGTCGCCGAGGATCTCGTAAAAGCGGTCCTGCACCTCCGGGCGCGACAGGAACTCGATCAATGCCCAGGCATCGTCCTTGTGCTTCGACGCGCGATAGATCACGAGGCTCGAGCCGCCCGCGTTCGACGCACCGGGCCCGTTCGGGCCGGGCAGCGGCGTCGTGCTCCAGTCGTCCTGCTGCCCAGGCGGCAGGCGCTTGCGGAACTCCCCGATGTTCCAGGGTCCGGAGAGGTAGAACGTGAAGAAGCCCTGGCCGAACGCGGCCCAGGGATTGCCGATGCCGACGTTGGTCATCATCGGCGCCTGCTGCTGCTTGAATATCGAGACGTAGAACGCCAGCGCCTTCCTGAACCCTGCGCTGCGAAAATTGCCATAGCGGTAGTCGTCGCGCAGCAGCGGCTCGTCCTGCTGCAGGCCGAGCGCGAGCAGCTGTTCGAACTCGTTGGTCGGGAGCAGCGCGCCATAGGTCTTGCCCGGCGGCTGCGACAGCTTCGCCATCATCGCCTGCCATTCGGCCCAGTCGCGTGGCGGATGGTCATAACCGGCCTTCGCGAGCAGGTCCTTGCGATAGAACAGCAGGCGTGTGTCGACGTACCAGGGCACGCCGTAGAGCGCGCCATCGATGACATTGGTGGACCAGATGGCAGGGAAGTAATCGTTCCTGTCGACCACCTTCGAAGCGGCCACCCGCGCATCGAGCGGCTCGAGCGCCCCCAGGGCCGCCATCTCCGGAACCCAGGTGTTGCCGAGCTGGGTGATGTCCGGCGTGGAATTGCCCGCAAAGGCGGTAAGCAGCTTCTGGTGAGCGGCCGTCAGCGGCAACTGCTGCACGGCGACGTGCAGCCCGGGATGTTCACGCTCGAACTCCGGCAGCAGTTTCGCCACGGCCTCGCCCTCGCGGCCGATCGTCCAGAACTGCAGCGTGCGCGTGCCCTCTTCCTGCTTCGCGCAGCCGGCGAGGCCCGCGCAGGCCAGGGCCAGTGTGAGAACCGTCCGGAGGCCGCGGGCGCCGCGCTTCACCACAGGTTGGCGGCCGTGTCGTCGTCGAGCCAGCCGCCGGTGAAGCCGGCGCGCTCGAGGCCCTTGCGGATGTACGGGTTCTTCTTCATCACGTTCCAGACGAACTCGCTGCGGTAGTTCTCGATCATCAGCACGATCGGGCCCTGGTCGATGCCCAGGTGCACGGTGTCGGCCCAGCCGAAGCCAGGCACGAGGCGGCCCGTACGCAGGTCGGTACGCGTGTCGAAGCTGAGGTTGAAGGCGTCGACGAAGCCGTACTTCGTATAGATGTACTGGCCGTACTTCTTCTTCATCTCCTCCAGCGCCGGGATGACGATCTCCGGCGCGAAGGCGATCGAGCCGCCGGCGGCCATCGGCACGATGGTGCCGTCGTCGGAGACGTAGTCGCGGCCCGCGCCACGTGCGGTATAGCCGTAGAACGTGCGTTCCTTGTCGCCCTGCCTGATGATCAGGCCGCCCGGACCGTTGCTGGCGCTGAGGCCCCAGATGTTCTTGCCATAGCCCTTCCAGCCCCCTGGATTGGCAACGGCGTAGGCCTGCTGCGAATACGTGGCCCGGCGGCTGTTCTCGAAATAGTCGAGGTTGCGCGACCTGTTCCAGTCGTCGCGGATGCCACGGAAATCGACCCATGTGTGGGTGAACTGGTGGCCGAACAGCGGCGCGAAGTTGAGGAAGGTCTGGCCGTGGAACTCGCCCCAGGTCCTGTCGTACGTCTTCGTCCAGGCGGGCCAGGCATCGTCGCCCACGGCGTGCGTGGGCGAGCCGAGCGCAAGGATGTAGACGAGCATGCCTTCGTTATAGCCCGCCCAGTCGTGCGGGATGAACTTGCCGCCCGGCGTCCAGCCCATGCTGATCAGCGGCTTGTGGTTCTGCGCCCAGGTCCAGTCGACGCGGCGATAGATGTCGTCGGCAAGCTGGCGGATCTCCTTTTCCCTCGCATCGTCGCGGTCGTAATAGCTCTGTGCGAACAGAACGCCGCCGAGCAGGAGCGTGGTGTCCACGGTGGACAACTCCACCCAGCGGTCATGGCGCGTGCCTGTATCCATCTTGAGGAAGTGATAGAAGAAACCCTTGTAGCCGGTGGCGTCGTCTTCCGAGTCGTTCTGCGGAGCGTCGTGGAAGAAGCGCAGCGTGGCGAGCGTGCGCTCCACCGCCTGCTCGCGCGTGATGTAACCGCGTTCCGCACCCACGCCATACGCCGTGAGGCCGAAGCCCACCGAGGCGATCGAGGCGAAGGAGTTGGTCGGGTAGTGGTCGGGCACGAGGCCGTTGGCCGGGTTGGCGCTGTCCCAGAACCATTGAAAGGTGCGCTTCTCGAGGTCCGCGATCATGGGCGGCACCGGATGCACGTCGCGAATGCGGACGGCGGCCGCGGGCTTCGCCTTCACCGTTTCCTTCTCTGCCATGGCCATGGGGGTGGCGCACGCGAGGGTGACACCGAGGGCGAGGGCGAAGCGCTTGATGGTCGTGGCTTGCATACAACGGAATCCTGGTTGCGTAAACGTTTACGTCGCGAGGCCGGATAAAGGCCCCGGAGGGCCTTGGTCGAGTCTGGAACCATACGGACCAGGCCGCCACGTGGCAATCGCCTGGACCATCAGGCCGCCACCGCCGGGGCGCGGCATTCGCGATCGATGAACTGCTGGTGGCTGGGCATGAGGTCCACGTTTTTCGAAACGACGTCGCGCACGCCGGCAAGGAACTTCGGCAGGTCCTCGTCCGGCATCTGGTCCACCAGCGGGTCGTAACCCCGCGGCATGATGCCCTGGCCGATCATCACCTGGACCCAGCTGACCACGCCGAACATCTCGTCGGCGTTGCGGAAGAAGCGGCCGCTGTGCCGGAACAGGTCGATATAGGCTTGCAGCGAATCCGGTATCGCCATGGTCCGGCAGTGATTCCAGAACGGCGAATCGTCGCGCGTGGTGGCTTTGTAATGGAGCACGAGGAAGTCGCGGATGCGCTCGGCTTCGAAGCGGGTCTGGGCGTTGTAACGATCGGCGAGCACGGGATCCATCTGCCCGTTCGCCGGGAACAGCTGGAGCAGCCGCGAGATGCCCATCTGGATCATGTGGATGCTGGTGGATTCCAGCGGCTCCATGAAGCCGCTGGCGAGCCCGAGGGCCACCACGTTCCTGTTCCAGGCCTTCCTGCGCACGCCGGTGACGAAACGCAGGGGGCGCGGATCTGCCAGCGCCTTCCCGTCGAGGTTGGCGAGCAATTTGGCCGCGGCCTCGTCGTCGCCGATATGGCTGCTCGAATAGACATAACCGTTGCCGGTGCGGTGCTGGAGCGGAATGCGCCACTGCCAGCCCGACTCGCGTGCGGTGGAACGCGTGTACGGCGTGGGTGCCTCCACTCTTTCGCAAGGCACGGCAAGCGCGCGGTCGCAGGGCAGCCAATGGCCCCACTCCTCGTAGCCCGTCTGTAGCGCGCCTTCGATCAGCAATCCGCGGAAGCCGGAGCAGTCGATGAAGAGGTCGCCCTCGACTCGCTCTCCGTCGGCGAGCACCACGGCGGAGACGTGACCGGATTCGGGGTGCAGCTCGACATGCTGCACCTTGCCCTCGGTGCGGCGCACGCCGCGTGCCTCGCCGTAGGCGCGGAGGAAACGCGCGTACAGCGCGGCGTCGAAATGGTAGGCGTAACCGATGCCGCCGAGCGGACTGCCGGACGGGACGTCCGTCGGCGCGGGCATGAACTTGCCGCGCGAGGCCGCCACGGTATTCACCGAATAATCGAGCAGGTCGGCGGCCTGGCCCGCCAGCCGTCCCTTGATCCAATACTGATGGAACGGCGTGAGGCCCACGTCGTGGCCCATGACGCCGAAACCATGGATGTAAGTGCCGCCCAGCCTGCCCCAGTCGCGGAACTGGACACCGAGCTTGAACGTCCCTTGCGTGCGCGCGACGAATTCGGCTTCGTTGAGCCCGAGCAGGTTATTGAACAGCTTGATGTGAGGCACGGTGGCCTCGCCTACGCCGACGATGCCGATCTCGTCGGACTCGACCAGGCGGACGCTGGCCTGCCTGCCGAGGACGCGCGCCAGCGCGGACGCGGCCATCCAGCCCGCGGTTCCGCCGCCGACGACGACGATATGGGTGATGCCGTAGCTCATGGCAGGGACGCACGCAGCGGAGAAGAGAGGCACCCGCGGGGAGACTCGCGGGTGCCAAGGGCGGCGCAACCGTTCATGCGAGCCGGTTGCGCCGGTGAAGCGCTTAGAACTTGAAGCCAGCCGTGAAGCGCGCCGTGCGCGGCACGAACTGGATGTTGCCCTTCTTGTTGAACACGACGGGGTTGCTGGTGTTCGGCATGCCGTTCACGACGAAGTTCGTGTTGTAGTCGTTGAAGTTCTTCCAGTTGAAGACGTTGAGGATGTCGAAGCGGATGTAGAACTTCGTCATGTCGCCTTCGCCAATGGGGAAATCCTTCGTTGCCTGGATGTCCAGGTCGCGATAACCCCAGATCTTGCCGCCGACGAGGAACTTCGAACCCTCGGGGATGTACGCCATCGGCCGTGAACCCTCGCCGGTCGGGAAGATGTAACCGTTGCCGTAGCCGACGACGCCGTTCCACGGCAGCGGCGTTGCCAGGGTCAGCTTTGCCGAGAAGCTGAAGCCCCAAGGACCGTCGACCGAGCCCGTGGCCACGAAGCGATGTTTCGATGCCGCGTTCGAGGTGATGAACGGGTAGTCGAAAATGGTCGGCTCGTCGAACGAGTAGTGTTCCTTGATGTCGCGGTTCTGCTTCGCGCGGGTATAGGTGTAAGCGAAGTTCGCGCTCCATCCGGACTCGCGGGTGTACGGCTTTTCGGCGGACAGCAGCACCTGCGTCGTGCGGGTACGGATGCCGTTGTTGCCGATGATCATCGAGCCGAAGCCGGGAATACCGTTGCCCCATGGCTGGGTACCGCCCTGGAAGAACGACCCGTCGGGATAACGGTTGCCCAGGGTGAATGCGAAGCCATCGTAGGACAGCACGCGCGTGATCGTCGCGTCGGTGTTCCAGTCGCCCAGCTTGTTCGACATGCCGATGCTGAACTG
>NZ_JBPGXO010000052.1:0-27172 GCF_056755555.1 Luteibacter sp. SVR4-7G
GGAGCGTGCGCAGCGCGCGACAGCTTTTTGCGCCAGCCCCCAAGCTGGCGCGCCAGCTCCAAGTCACGGCCCCAAAAGATGTCGCGCGCAAGGCGCGCTCCTACAGCATCGGTACCGGCTCCGTGTAGGAGCGTGCGCAGCGCGCGACAGCTTTTTGCGCCAGCCCCCAAGCTGGCGCGCCAGCTCCAAGTCACGGCCCCAAAACATGTCGCGCGCAAGGCGCGCTCCTACCGCATCGGTACCGGCTCCGTGTAGGAGCGTGCGCAGCGCGCGACAGCCTTTCGCGCCAGCCCCCAAAGCTGGCGCGCCAGCTCCAAGTCACGGCCCCAAAAGATGTCGCGCGCAAGGCGCGCTCCTACAACTTCAGCGGCCGACGTTAAATAGCTTGAACTCGCGGATGCGCGCCGTGCCGACCGACGAGAGGATGTTCAGGCGGACCTTTCTCGCCGTTACTGCCGGGAAGCGATCGATCTTCATGTGGCCGATCGCCTCCGCCTGCGCCACGGTCTTCCATTCCTGGCCGTCCCACACCTGCACGGCGTAGCCACGCACGTTCTGTCCGTCGTCGAGCCGTTCCATGCTCATCGCATGGTCGAAGGTCACGTCGCGGCCAAGGTCGACTTCCAGCGTGGCGTTGGCGGACCCGGCGGGTGCCGACCAGAACGTCGCCGGATCGTTATCCAGGGCCGCCGCCACGTTTTCGTCCGTCGTTTCGTGCTTCGCGGCGAGGTTGGCCTCGTTGCCATAGCGCGCCTTCAGCGCCTTGCCGAACTCCGCCAGGCGTTTCACGTCCGCTTCGGGCAACAGACCATGCCGGTCCGGGGCGATGCCAAGCATGAGCTGGCCGCCCTTGCCGACGCTGCTCTCCCAGTTATCCATGATCTCGTCCACGCTTTTCAGCGACGTGGCGAAATCGGGCTTCGAGCTGTAGAACCAGTGCAGCTTGTGCAGCGGCGTGTCCACTTCCAGCGGGCGCCAGCGCAGCTGTCCGTGGCGATCGATGACGTTCCAGTTTTCGCCCTGTACCACGCCATTCTCGTTGCCCACCCAACGGATATCGCCGTAGTCGAACAGGCCCACGTCGGCAAAGACCATGGTGTTGGGCTGGTAGGTGCGCAGCGTCTCGACGTACTTGGCGAAGTCGTAGACATGCCCCGCGCTGCCGGCCCCGTCGAGCCACCACTCCGTGAGCGGGCCGTAGTTCTGCACCAGCTCTTCCATCATCGCCAGGTAGTACTTGTCGTAGGCCGCGCTGTCCTTATAGCGCGGATCGTGGCGGTCCCACGGCGACAGGTACACGCCAAAGCCGAGACCGTTCTTCTTCGCCGCCTCGTACGCCGTGCGCACGAGGTCACCCTTGCCGCCCTTCCACGGGCTGGCTTTCACAGAGTAATCCGTCTGCCCGGTGGGCCATAGCGCGAAGCCGTCGTGGTGTTTCGCCACCAGCACCATGTAGCGCACGCCCGCCGCCTTGACCGCGCGAGCCCACTGGTCCGGATCGACCTTGTCCGGGTTGAACACCGACGGCGGCGCGGTGCCATCGCCCCATTCGCGGTCGAGGAAGGTGTTGGTGCCGAAATGAACGATCACGCCGAATTCGAGGTCCTGCCACGCCACCTGCTGCGGCGAAGGCTTCACGTCGGCGAACGATTCGGCCTGCGTGACGGCGGGCAATGCCGCCAGGAGAGCTACAGCAAGAGCGCGTCGCAGTGCAGATATCGACATGAACGGGTCCTCGTAAAAAGGGGGGAAGAGTCTTTCAAGGGGTAGACCAGAGGCGTTCGTCGACGCCGCGCAGCGAAGGCGCGTCACGCGTCTCGAGATCGAAAACCACCACGGTATTCTTTCCACGGTGGAACCACGGCGCCGGGGCGTAGAGGTCGTGCTGCGGGCCGATCGACCAGATCCGCCCGAGGTTCACGCCGTTGAGCCAGGCGGCACCCTTGCCGAAGGCGCGCACATCGAAAAAGGTATCGGCCGGCGTATCGACGGCGATGCTGCCGCGATGGAACGCGGGCCCCTCCACCTTGGCGGTCGTCCACCCACGTAGCGATTCCGGCGAGGTCATCGGCAAGGGGAATACCTGCCAGTCGTGGAGGATGGTCTGGCCGAGCATCACGGGATCGACGATGCCGGCGCGACCGTCTGCCATGCGTGGGCCATAGTTCACGCGCCCGGTGTTCTCCACGAGCACGTCCAGTGTGTGTTCGCCCGGGCCGAATTCCACGTGCGTGGAGACCTGCTTGAGCCGCCGATCGACGGTGCCGGCGGCCTTGCGATCGACATACACGGAAGCGTAGTCGCGCACCTCGCCCAGGTAGAGCGTGCCGCGGAACGGGCCCCGTACCTTGGTGCGATAGAGGATATAGCCGTAGGCCTGGCCATAAGCCTCCATCGACTGCGGCTGGTCTGAAGCCTGCGGCGCCGGGAGGTTGTCCCACAACGACGCCGATTCCTTCAGCGTGAAGGACGGCAGCGTACGTACCGGGGCCGACGAGGGCACCGGCGGCGGCGTCTGCCCGGTGGCCTTGGCGATGGTATCGCGGAACAACGTGTACTTGGCCGTGGGCTGGCCCGCTTCGTCCAATGCCGCGTCGTAGTCGTAGCTCGTGGTCTGCGGCGCGTAGTGGTCGGACGGATTGCCCTGGTAGTTGGCACCGTTCATGAAGCCGAAACTGGTGCCGCCGTGCACGAGGTACACGTTCACCGAATAGCCTTGCTCCAGCATCCAGGCGATCTCGTCGGCCTCGCGTTTCGCATCGGTCTTCGCATGTTTGCCGCCCCACTGGTCGAACCATCCGGCCCAGTACTCGCCGGCCATGCGCGGCGTGCCGGGGCGGAAGCGTTCGAGCAGGTCGAAGCTCTTCTTCGCCTCGCCCGGCGCGAAATCGATCACCGCGGTCACGCCCGGCAGGGTACCGTTGGCCAGGAGGTCGGGACCGTCGTAGGTAAGCATCATGTCGCCAGCCAGCCCCGCGTTCTGCAACTGCTCGCGAATGGCCTCGAGGTAATCCTTGTCGTTGTCGTACGAGCCGTACTCGTTCTCGAGTTCCGTGGCGATGATCGGGCCGCCGCGGCTTGCCATCAACGGCGCGAGTTCCTGGCCGAGACGTTGGAGGTAGCGATCCGACGCCGCGAGGAAGCGCGGATCGCGTGAGCGCACGCGCATGCCCGGTTCGGCGAACAGCCACGCTGGATAGCCGCCGGCATCCCATTCGCCGCAGATATACGGGCCAGGGCGCAGGATCACGTTAAGCCCTTCGGCCTGTGCCGCCTTGACGAAGGCAGCCACATCGTTGTTCCCGCTGAAATCGAACTGCCCCGGCTTTGGCTCCAGGAGGTTCCAGAACACGTAGGTGGTGATCGTGTTCAATCCCATCGCGTGCGCCTTGCGCAGGCGATCCGTCCAGTAGGCGCGGGGAACACGCTGGAAGTGCATGTCACCCGAGATGATCTGGTACGGCTTCCCGTCGCGCATGAAGTGCTCGCCGGAAACCGTCACCGGCGGATTGGCGAGCGCCACGGGCGCCACGCCGGCCATAGCGAAGGCGAGGGCGAGCGAAGCAAGGGCGGAGCGTTTCATGCGTTCCCCGATGGCGGACGATCGGCGCGATCGGCGCCGTAGGAAAGGTTGGGCGTGGGGCCCATGCGAAAGACGAGGTGGCCGCCGGCGACAAGGTCGGCGTGGCGCAGCCAGGTTCGCGTATACGGCCTGCCGTTCCAGGTCGCGGACTGGATGTACCTGTCCTCGGGTCCGTTTCCCTTGGCCTCGATCACCAGGATGCGGCCGCGACCCACGTCGAGCTCAGCCCGGTCGAACAGCGGACTGCCGATGACGTAGTTCGCGCTGACCGGATCGACGGCGTAGAAACCCAGTGCGCTGAGTACGTACCACGCGCTCATCTGCCCGCAATCCTCGTTGCCGATCAGGCCGTCGGGCTTGTCGTCATACATCGTGTCGAGCAATGAGCGCACCCTGTCCTGCGTCTTGTGGTGCTGTCCTGCGTACGCATAGAGGTAGGCCACATGGTGGCTGGGCTCGTTACCGTGCGCGTATTGGCCCACGAGCCCCGCGATATCCGGCGGCGCCCCGGGCAGCTGCTCGGACGAGGCGGCGAACAGCGCGTCGAGCTTCTTCGCGAAGCCTTCCTCGCCACCGAACAGCGCCATATAGCGGTAAAGGTCGTGCTGGTTGAGGAAGGTGGCCTGCCATGCGTTCGATTCGGTGAAGTCATGCCAGGCGGCACCGTGGCCGAGGGCGCGCGGGTCGAAGGGTGTCGCCCAGGAACCGTCGGCGAGCTTCGGCCGCACGAAGCCGAGATCGCGGTCGAACACGTTGCGGTAGTTGCGCGATCGTTCCAGCAGGAACCGATAATCGTCCTCCGCACCCGCGCCCTTCGCCAGATGTGCGACAGCCCAGTCGTCGTATGCGTATTCGAGCGTCTTGCTCGTGGCTTCCCATTCCTTGTCGCAAGGCACGAACCCGAGGCGGCGATAGTCGGGGAGGCCGCGGTAGTCGTCTTCCATGGCCCGCTTGCGGAACAGCGGCCACGCCCTGGCATAGTCGATACCCGTGAAGCCCTTGGCCTGCGCCTCGGCGAGCACTACCGCCGAGTGATAGCCGATCATGCAGCCGGTTTCCACGCCTTGCAGTGGCCATACCGGTGCACCCTCCGGGCTCTCACTGGCCATGCGCACGAGACTGTCGACCAGACCCGGCACGCGCTGCGGCTGCACGAGGGTCAGCAGCGGATGCAGGGCCCGATAGGTGTCCCACAGCGAGTAGGTGGTGAAGGTCTGCTTGCCCGCGGGCAAGGTATGCACGTTGCCGTCCATGCCGCGATAGCCGCCGTCGACGTCGCTCGCGAGCGTGGGTGCCAGCAGGCTGTGATAGAGGGCGGTGTAGAAGATCCGCTTGTCGCGTTCGTTCGATGTCCGCACGCGGATGCGTGAGAGTTCCTGCTCCCAGAGCGCTTCCGCCTCGGCGCGAACCTGGTCGAAATCGAAACCGGGGAGCTCGGTATCCAGGTTGCGCAGTGCCGCCTCGGCGCTCACCGTGGAAAGGCCGACCTTGACCATAAGCGGGGCGATGCCTGCCTCGGGGAAATGCAGCACGGCCTTGAGGTGCGTGCCTTCCGCCTTCGCCGAATCCGCGAGCTCTTTGTCCTCGCTGTAGAGCACGGCCTTTCCGAAGGGACGCGACAGCCGAAGCGCGAAGTAGATGTGCCTTCCTTTGGCCCATTGGTAGACGCGCCGGCCACCGAGAACGGTGCGCTCATCGATCAGTCGCAGGCTCGCGTCGCTCACGCGCGTGGGCGTATGCGGGTTGTCCTGCATGCCATGGCAAAGGTCGAGGACGATGTGACCCGGTTTGCCGGAAGGAAAGGTATAGCGGTGCAGCCCACAGCGCGACGTGGCCGTGAGCTCGGCGCGGATGCCGTGGTCTCCAAGCAGCACGCCGTAGAAGCCGGGCGTGGCCTTTTCGTCGGCCTTGTCAAAGCGGGAACGGTAACCGGCGTCCGGCGCATCCGGCGGACCCGGCACGAGGTGCACGTCGCCCGCCGATGGCATCAGCAGCACGTCCATCATGTCGCCGATCCCGGTACCCGAAAGATGGGTATGCGAGAACCCCATGATCGAGTCGTAGCCCTGGTGGTAACCGGAGCAGACGTCCCAGTCGGCGTTGTAGGTATCCGGGCTCAGTTGCACCATGCCGAAGGGTAGGGCGGCGCCAGGATAGGTGTGGCCGTGGCCGCCGGTGCCGATGAAAGGGTCGACGTAGCCCCGCACCGAGCTTGTTGGTGCATCTTGTGGAAAGCCCGCTGGCGGGCGAACGGGCCTTGCCGCGAGCACCCTTTTGCCCGCCAGCGGGCTTCCCACAGCGAATCCTGCGCCCATTCCCATCAACGTAGTGCCTGCCACACCACGCAGGAAGTCCCGACGGGTGATGGTCATCGCGGAAGCGCCTGTTGGCCATGGATGCTGAAGTCGAGCTCCTGTCCGGGCGCATCGCCGGGCTGGCCGCCGCCGATGAAGAGGCCATAGGTACCCGCAACGACAGCCCTCTTGCCCGCGGCATCCACCGAACTGAGACGTCTTGCGTCGAGCGGGAAGCTCACCGTGCGCGATTCGCCGGGCGCGAGATGGACACGCTGGATGCCGACCAGGCTGCGCGCCGGTGCCAGCTCGTCGCCGTCCGGGTAGTTCAGGTAGGCCTGCACCACCTCGTCGCCGGCCCGTTCTCCGCTGTTGCTCACGGTCACGCTGGCCGCGAGCGTCTGTCCCGCGTCGAGGGTGGCCGTCGAAACATGCGCATCGCTGTAAGCAAAGCGCGTATAGCTCAGCCCATGGCCGAACGGATAAAGCGGAACGCCCTTGAAGTAACGATAGGTGCGACCCTTCATCTGGTAACTGGTAAAGGGCGGCAGGTCGCGGACCGAACGGTAGAACGTCACCGGCAGGCGGCCTGCGGGGTTGTAGTCGCCCGACAGCACCTGGGCGATCGCGCTGCCGCCATGCTCGCCCGGATACCAGGCGGCGACGATGGCGGAGGCGTGCGCCTGCGCCCAGTTCAGCGCCACGGCGCTGCCGGACATCAACACCACCACCAGCGGTTTGCCGCCGGCGGCCGCTCGTTCGAGCAAGGCCTGCTGCGCGGCGGGCAGACCGATATCGGTGCGGTCGCCGCCGTCGAAGCCCGGCACGTCCACGTGCAGTTCCTCGCCCTCCACGTCGGGAGAGAGGCCAACGAAAGCCACCGTCACATCGGCCGATGCCACGGCGCGTTCGGCTTCCGCCAGTTGCGCTTCGGCAGGCGGCAGCCACTGGAGGCGGATGCCCTGGTCTTCGCCGCTGTGTACGTACTCGAGGCGCAGGTCGTGCGGATGGGTATCGGCGAAATGCAGCGTTGCCTGGGCATGCTTGTCGTCGCCGGTGTCGTCAATCACGGCCTTGCCGTCGACAAAGAGGCGCACCGGATCGTGCCCCGCGCAGTCGAAGCAGCGCTCCACATGCACGGCAAGCGTGTAGTCGCCAGGACCGGGCGGAAGCAGCGAGCCAGTCCAGCGCACGGCATAGCGGCCGCTCGGCAAACCGGCGGGCGTGACGTGGTCCCAATCGAAGTCGACAGTGCGATCCACTCGGGTGGCGCCAGGCTTTCCATCGAAGCTCGTCCCGGCAAAGTAGCTGGCGGTGAGCCCGATGGCGGCATCGCCAGCACCGCTCGCACGCAAGGCCGTTTCCGGCACCGGAACGGGCACGCCGGCCGCTACCGGCGAGCCTTGCGCATAGCTCACGCGGTCCGCACCGAACCTTGCGCGCATACCCAGCAGCGGGGTGACCGGGGCTCGCGGGGTAGCGTGATAGTTTGCTTCGAGTGTCTCCACCGTGTCGGCATTCGGTCCGATCACGGCGATGCGCGGCTTGCCTTGCAGCGGCAGCGTGCGCTTATCGTTCTTCAACAGCACCATCGATTCGAGTGCGGCCCGCAGCGACAGCGCGGCATGGGCCTTCGTGTCTATTGGCGTCGGCTTCACGGCGGGACGTCCGAGTTCGCCGAGCCGGTAGCGCGCAGCGAAGAGGCGCGCGAGCGAGGTATCCAGCACCGACTCCGCGACGTCGCCCCGACGCACAGCCTCGACAAGGTCTGCGTAGGCGAAGCCGCAATCCAGGTCGGTACCCGCGCGGATCGCCGCCGCCGATGAACCCGCGTTGTCGGGCCGGTAGTAGTGAAACTTCGTCATGTCGTCGATGGCGTCGCAATCGGACACGACGTAGCCGGTGAACCCCCAGCTCTTGCGCAGGATATCGCCGAGCAGGCCACTGTCGGCGCAGACCGGCGTGCCATGCAGCGCGTTGTACGCGCACATCACCGAGCCCGCATGAGCTTCGGTGACGGCTGCCCGGAAGGCGGGCAGGTAAGTGGCTTCGAGATCATGTGGCGACACGTCGATGTCGAAGCCATGCCGGCCTGCCTCGGGACCGCTATGGACGGCGAAATGCTTCGGTGTGGCGATGGCCCGGGGATGCGCGGGGTCCGGACCCTGGATCCCTTCGACGAAGCCGACGGCGAGGCGGCTGGTGAGGTAGGGATCCTCGCCATACGTTTCCTGGCCACGGCCCCAGCGCGGATCGCGGAAGATGTTCACGTTGGGCGACCAGATGCTCAGGCCTTCGTAGCGGCCGTGATCGTTACCCGCGCCGATGGCGTCGAAGCGGGCCCGTGCCTCGGCCGACACCACCTCGCCCACCTGGCGCAGCAGGTCCGGGTCCCAGGTGGCCGCGAGCCCGATGGCCTGCGGGAAGACGGTGGCGTAACCGGCTCTCGCAGCCCCGTGCAGACCCTCGTTCCACCACTCGTATGCCGGAATGCCCAAGCGCGGCAGTGCCGGCGCGGCACTTTGCAGCTGGGCCACCTTCTCCTCGAGGCTCATGCGCGAGACCAGTCCGGTCGCCTTCTGTTCCGGCGTGGCCGGCACCGCGGCCCGCGCGCTCCCTGCGAGCACGACGGCCAGGGTAAGGAGGAGGTAGCGGTACGTCATCGTTTCTTCTTCATGGCCTGGTCGAGGAGCTGCACTTTACCGAGACCGTAAAGGGGTCCGTCGATCGGGGCGGTCACCCGCAGGCAGAGGTCGTGTTCGCCAGGGGAAGCGTGCAGGTCGCCATCGAGCGAGAAGCGCTCGCCCAGCGCCTTGCCTGGCGGCAGCGGGAGGCTCGCCAGGAGCGTGCCTGCGCACGTGCCCTCATGTACCTCCAGTTCGCCGTGCGCCGTCTTCGCCGGATAGGAAGCGACCTTGGACTGGTCATGGGCCAGGCCGTAGTTGCGTGCCAGCCGCGCCATGTCGACATGGATGCGCGCGATGCCGTCCAGCGGCGCCTTCGGGTACAGCCAGCAGGAGTGGAACAGGTCCACGTCATACACGGCCGTGTCCATCGCGCCGAGATCGGGAAGCAGCGGCATGCGCAGGCCCAGGCCGCCATCCGGACACTTGGTGAACTCGCCGTTGTGGCGGGAGAGCAGGCTTGCGCGATCGATGCTGCGCGAACGGACGGCGGCCAGCGCCGTACCGTCCGGGGCAAAGGCAATGGCGCGCACCGTCGTGGGGAGGTTCACCTTGAATGCGCCGGTATAGGCAGCGGAGCCTGGCCCGGGCGTGCTGCCGTCGGTCGTGTAGCGAAGCGTGCCGAAGCCCGTCTGGTTGTCGATCCGCACCGTGGCGCTGCCCGAGGCCAGGACGGCCGGCACGGGCCCGTCCACATGGATGGCGGGGGCGAAGGCCGTATCCGACGGGCCGATGCCGAGCGCCGCATAGCGGCGGAACTGAGCGGGCAGGCGTTGGAGGAAACCATCCCAGTTGCGGGCTTCCTTCGGGGACCAGGCAATCTCGGACATGGCATCGACGCGCGGGAACAGGGCGTGCTGCACATGTGCGGAGGAAGGAATGAACTCGGTCCAGAGCGTCGCTTCCGTGCCGAGCACGTGCGTGGCCTGCGCGGGAGTGAGCGACGCATCGACGGGCTCGAAGCCGTAAACGCGCTTCAGGTCGAGGACGGAAAGGCGGCCGTTCGGCTCGTCGTCGCGGTCGCTTTGCAGGTTGTCGAAATACATCCAGCCGGCCGGCGCAAGCACCACGTCGTGGTCTTTCTTTGCGGCGTCGATGGCCCCCTGCACGCCGCGCCAGGACATGACCGACGCCGTACGCGGGATGCCACCTTCGAGTATTTCGTCCCAGCCGATGAGCCGGCGGCCGTGCTTGCCGAGGTATTCGCCGAGCCGGTCCATGAACCAGCTCTGCAAGGCATCTTCGTCGGCGATACCCAGCGCCTTCATCTTGGCCTGCACCGTAGGCGAATGCTTCCATTGATCCTTCACCGCCTCGTCGCCGCCGAGGTGGATGTAAGTGGACGGGAACAAGGCCATGACTTCGTCGAGCACGTTCTCGATGAAGGCGAAGCTCTTGTCGTCGACGTTGTAGAGGTAAGGGTTCACGCCCCAGTCCACGGACACCTTGGGATGCTCCGCGGTAACGCCTACCACCTCGGGGTAGGAGGCCACGGCGGCCTGGGCGTGACCGGGCATGTCGAGTTCGGGTACCACGGTGATGTGTCGCGCGGCGGCGTAGGCCACCACGTCGCGGATCTGCGCCTGCGTGTAGAAGCCGCCATAGCGCTGGGGTTCGCCGTGCGTGCCCGCGCCGGGTGGCGTCCGCCAGCCACCCACGCTGGTGAGCATGGGATAGCGCCTGATCTCGATGCGCCAGCCCTGGTCGTCGCTGAGGTGCCAGTGGAAGACGTTGAGCTTGTGCTCGGCCATGCTGTCGAGCACCTGCTTCACTTCCGTCACGTCGTGGAAGTGGCGGGCCACGTCGAGCATCAGGCCGCGCCAGGCGAAGCGCGGCCAGTCGCGGATGGCCACGTCGGGAATGCTGGTACCGCCGTGTCCGCCGTCGGCCGTCGCCAGCTGCCACAGCGTGACCGCACCGTAGAAGAGGCCCGCGCCACTCCGCGCCGATATGCGCACGCCGTCGCTGCCGACATCGAGGGCATAACCCTCGGGCTTGTCGACCGTGGCCTTCGGGTCCGTCCTCAGCACGATGGCGCCCCTGGCGGCCCTGTCCGAGGCCGTGACGGCGAGGGACAGGCCGCGGCTCCGGTGGATTTCGGACGCAAGGTATTCCGCCGCAGCCTTCGCCGCCGTGTCGCCCGGCGCGTACGCGACGACGGTATGGGCGTCGATGTGCAGGGAACCCGTAGCCGGCCTCACTTCCACCGGCATGGGAATCAACGCGGGCAAGCTTTCCGCATGCAGGGCCGACGCCCCCGCGAGGCACGACACGCCTTGCAGGAGCAGCCCTGCGATCAAGCAACGCTTCATCGGAACTCCCGTCACTGGAACGTGTACCGCACCACCATGCTCGTCGTGCGCGGGATCTGCCAGGTCGCGGCGTGGTAGTTCACGCTCTCGGTCGTGGCCCCGTCGACGAGGGAGCCCGTATCGTAGACCTGGTTGATGTCGATCGTGCCCTGGCGGTTGGTGACGTTCTGCATCCTCAACTGCAGGCTGAGGTCGTTGGCCGCGTTGATCGACCAGTGATACGTGGCCGAGAGGTCGAGCTGCCAGAAGAATGGCAGCCGGCGGTCGGAGCCCTGCCTGTCGACCACGCCGTCGCAGTAATGCGTGGCCGCGCCGAGGGGATAAGCCGGATCCGCGGCATCGGGCACTGTGCCGAGGCAACTGGTGGGGGCGCCGCTGTGTGCCGTGAAGACACCGCCGAGCGACAGCCCGTTGGCAAAGTCGTAAGTACCGGTGGCGGTGAAGCTGTGGCGGATATCGCCGGCGAGATCGCCGTTGCTGCCCACCATCACGGCAGGGTAGTTGAACGCGGTGGTCTGGCCGATCCATCCCGCATTGCGGCGTTCCTCGTCGATCAGGCCGTTGGTGTTGCCGTATTCCCGGGCGTAGGTATAGCTGAGATTGAGGAAATACGGTTCGGCAGGCGAGGAAGCATGCGTCAGACCGAGCTTGAGGTTGTAGTACTTGTGCTTGGGCCGCGGAATGCCGAGTGCTGCGCCGGGAATGGACAGGGCTTCGAGGTCGCCATCGCCATCGTAGTCACGCTTGAGCGTGAACTTCTCGCCGGGATTCACCAGCCAGCAGGTGGTGTTGTTCTGCTCATAGCCCGGATAGCCGTGCGCCTGCGCGTATGCCTGCACGCCTCCGCCGTAGCAGGTGTCCTCCACCACGCGGCGAAGATCCGTCCAGCCCAGTTGCACCAGGCCGGACCACTCGGGCGTCAGCTGCTTCTGCGCGTAGAGCTGGGCCTCGTACTGATACGGCGCCTTGACGTTCGTGGCCGCGATCTGCGCCGGTGTCGGAACGCCCTGGTTGTAGTAATACGTGCTGCCGATCTGGCTGAGACCGATGGGCGCCTGCGTGTTCGGGTCGATGCCTGTATAGGTGTAGTAGTTCGTGTACGTGGTGCGCGGCTCGGCCACGCCGAAGCTGAAGGAGGAGGGCAGGGGAATCGAGTACTTGCCGAGGCTGCCGCCGACCTTCAGCGAACTGTCTCCATTCACGTCCCAGGAGAAGCCCAGGCGCGGCGACGTGGTCGGAAGGCGCATGAACTGGTTGCCCACGCCGTCCTTGTAGATGTAGTTGTCCCAGCGCAGGGCGCCGTAAAGCAGCATGCGGTCGGTGGCCTGCCAGTAATCCTCGACGTAGGCACCCTTGTTGATCGTCTGGAACGAACCTCCTTCCAGGTCCACGTACTGGCTGACGTAGTGACCCTCGGCCGGCGACAGCGAGCCGTTGAGGAGCGCTACATTGGGCTGGTTGTAATAGGTGAACCATCCGGCGGGCACCGAGTTGGTCGTGCTGGCGAGCGAATGCTTGTAATACTCGCCGCCGAAAACCAGTTTATGGTCGCCCAGCTGCCAGGTAAGATCGCCCTTCCAGCCGCGGCGCCAGTAGTCCGAAGGCGAATACACGTAGGCGGCATTGTTGCGGCCGATGTTGGTCTGTACCTGCGTGGCCGTGTCGTAGGACGTGACATACGGAAACTCGGTGTCCTGCTCGCCGGAACTCGGCGAGTAGACGATGGAACCGAGGTAGCCACCCATCAGGCGCAGCGCGAGATCGTCGTTGATCTGCCAATGGTAGTTGGCGATCAGGAAGCGGCTGTCGGTTCGCGTCTGGCTCCACGCACGATACCCGCCCACGGACTTCGGATCGTAATCCTCGTCGAGGTCGTAGTAGTTATTGAAGCTTTGCGAGTAATCGCGGTGCGCCAATACGTTCAGCGACTGGTTGTTGGTGATGTTCCAGGTAAGGTTGAGCAGGTAGTTCTTGTCGCGGGAACTGGTGTCCTGCTTCTGCGTCTGGCCATAGGCATGGCTCTGGCTCGGCGGTTCGTTGCCGAGCAGGGCGAAGAAGAACAGCTTGTCCTTCACCAGCGCACCGGAAGCCCAGAGGTACTGCTGGGCGATGCTGTCGTGGTTGTTCGCCGAGGCGTAGCTGTAATAGTCGCCGATCGAGTTCAGCGTGTTGTGGCCGCGCGGATTGAGCCAGCGCGAGGTGGGCGGCGTGAAGTACAGCGAATATCCGGCGCGGAACTGGTTGCTGCCTTGCTTGATGGTGGACGAAAGCACGCCGCCCGTCGCGTTGGTCCAGGAAGCGCTGGCGCCGCCGGTGATGAGCTGGGTATCGCTGATCGCCTCGGCCGGCAGGGTGGTGGAACCCAGCGAGGTCTTGTCGTTGGTGACGTCGAATTCGTTGTAGTAGTAGCGGTTCTCGGCGGGGCTGGCGCCGCCGATGGAAACGAAGCCCGTGTTGTGCTGGTCGAAGCGGACGCTGGAATCCAGTCGCGCCACGCTTTCGGGGCTGCGATCGACGGGCAGGGCATCGATCAGCTTGTAGTTGTAGCTGGTGCTGAGCTCTGGCGTGCTGACGTCGATGGGCGTGATGTTCGTCGTCATTGCCGTGGCCGATACCTGTACGCCGGCAAGGTCGCTCGCATTCGGTTCCGCAGAGGCAGGTGCCGCGCCGAGTTCGGGCACGGACGAATTGCGGTTCGGATTGACCACCACGTCGAAGCTGCCCAGCGGCTGGCCGTCACGGATCAGGCTCACCCGGTACGGCCCGGGGTTGAGGCCGCTGACCGAATAGCGGCCATCGGCGTCCGGTGTGACGTCACGGCTGAAGCCGGTGGCGGCGCTAGCGACGCGCACGGTTACCCCGGTACCCGCCGACTCATGGCCGTACAGACCGCCCGTGAGCGATTGCGCGATGCCCGCCTGGGCGAAGGCAAGCAGGACCGACGCGGCGAGCGCATGTCGCACGATTCGGAATGGGCCTACATGACAGCGCGCGGCACCGCGCTGGACCTGATCGACACTCTTCATTGGAATAGCTCCCCGCAGCGGCTGGCTGACCGATAGCCCCGTGCGTGCACCTGTTGCGCGGGGACGAACGCGTCTCATCGAGCGCTAAAGCGGGTCGAGTCTTTCCCGCGAGTGACAGTGTGTCAATATGAATACACCGTTTACTGGTGAAATGAAGCAAAAATCATAAGGGATTTCAGCGGATTTCGTAATGGCTGACGGAGCCTAAAGTTCCCTCACTTTCCGCCGATTACGGCCCTTGAAGAGTCGGGCTGCGGCACTCGCGAGAGTTCCCGCGGGCCCTTGAACCAGGACGGTTTGGAGTAGCAGAACTGATGAGGGTTACAGGGGAAGGCCGTTGGCGCACAACGGCATACGGGCTGATTTCCCTGCTTGCGATCGGTGCCGGTGCGGCGCCGGCGCAGCAGACCACGCTGGATAAGCAGGAGCAGCTGCGTCGCGCACAGCAGCTCGAACAGAGGGAAACGGAGCGCAAAGAGGCGCCGTTCCAGCCCACCCCGCCGACGCAGGTCGAGCGGCTCGATGCGCCGCTGCCGAAGGAAACGCCGTGCTTCGCGCTGCAGAGCCTGACGCTCGAAGGCGACCGGCTGGCGGATTTCGCATGGGCCCAGCGCTACCTCGACCGTTTCGTGGGCCAGTGCGTGGGTCGCGACGGTCTGGAGGCCTTGCAGCGCCGCCTGTCCAACCTGGTGATTGCCCGTGGCTTCGTCACCACGCGGGTCGGCGTTCCTGCGCAAGATATTTCGAATGGCCGCCTGCGCATGCTGCTCGTGCCGGGCACCTTGCGGCGTATCCGCTTCGCGCCCGGATCGCCGGAACTGAACTGGCGTACCGCCTTCCCCATCCGCGAAGGCGACCTGCTCAACCTGCATGCTATCGAGCAGGGCCTGGAGCAGCTCAAGCGCGTTCCGTCACAGGACGTGACCATGGACATCGCCCCCGGGGAGAAGGTGGGCGAATCCGATGTCGTGCTTACCGTGCACACCACGCGCCGCTGGCATGTGGTGGTCGACACCAGCGACTCGGGCCTCAAGGGTACGGGTCGCAATCAGGGCAACCTCAACGCCTCGTACGACAACCCGCTGGGCCTCAACGACCTGTTCTCTATCGGCGCGGGCCATGCGTTGTTCACCCATGCGGATGGCGGCAGCACCTTCAGCGAGAACGCCACCTACAGCATCCCCTGGGGCTGGTGGACGTTCAGTGGTTCGATCTCCACGTACCGCTACCGGCAGTGGATCGAGGGCTTCGAAACCCGCTTCCGTTCTACCGGCATCTCGACCTCCAGCGACATCACCGCACAGCGCATGCTGACGCGCGGCACGTCCAGCAAGACCTCGCTCGAAATGCGACTGGCGGCGCGCAGCGCGCACAGTTACATCCAGGGCGTGGAGGTGGGTATCCAGCGGCAGCGTGTCGCAAGCGCGGAGCTTGCCCTCGTGCACCGCCAGTACATCGGGCAGGCGCAGATCGATGCGCGATTGGGATACCGGCGCGGCACGCCGTGGTTCGGCAGCCAGTGGACCGGTTATGACCCCGCGGTCGGATTTCCGACGAACCGTTACGGTGTCAGCACGCTCGATCTGTCGCTCAGCCAACCGCTGAAACTGGGCGGCCGGCAGGCGATATGGGACAGCAGCCTGCGCCTGCAGCGATCCACCGATCACCTGCCTGCCGCCGAACTCATCACCATCGGCGGCCGCTACTCGGTACGCGGATTCGATGGCGAGCAGACCCTGGCGGGTGAGCGCGGCGCCTACCTGCGCAACACCTTGACGCTTCCGCTGGGGATCGTGGCGCCATACCTCGGCGTGGACCTCGGGCGCGTGGCGGGGCCGTCCACGCAGGAAGGGCACCGCCAGTTGACCGGCGCGGTGATCGGTCTCCGCGGCAGCTACGCCGGCTTGAGCTGGGACGTCTTCGCGGGAAGGCGCATCCATGCGCCGCGCGGATTCGACACCGAGCAGCCAACCACCGGCTTCCAGTTGATCTACCAGTACTGAATACGGGCAGGGATGCCGGTGCCGGCATCCGACAAGGGGCAAGGTCATGACGACGAACAAGGCAGTGATGGGACGCCCGAGGGGCGATGTGGCGATCTCGGCGGTGCACGCTCTCGCGCTCGCGATCGCATTGGCGACGCTGGGAATTCCGGTGGTGTCCTGGGCACAGCAGGTGCCCGACGCGGCTGCGGGAGCGCATCGTCCAAAGATGGACTCCGCCGCGAACGGCGTGCCGGTGGTGGACATCGTGGCTCCCAACGCGAATGGCGTATCGCACAACAAGTATCAGCGCTTCGACGTCGACCAGCGCGGCGTGATCCTCAACAACAGCGCGAGCATCGTCCAGACGCAGCTCGGCGGCTATATCGCCGGCAACGACAACCTCAAGGGCGGACCAGCGTCGCTGATCCTCAACGAGGTGACGTCCGGACTGCCCAGCAGCCTGCGCGGCTATATCGAAGTGGGCGGCAAGGCCGCGCCCGTCGTGATCGCCAACCCCTACGGGATCACCTGCGACGGCTGTGGCGTGATCAACAGCCAGCGCTTCACGCTCACCACCGGCACGCCGGTGTTCGGCGGCAGCGGCAGCCTCGATGCCTTCCATGTGACCGGAGGCGGCATTGCCATCGGCAGCGGCGGGCTCGACGGTTCCACCGCCGACCGCACCGACCTCATTGCGCGCGCGGTGCAGGTAAACGGCCAGCTCTGGGCGAAAGACCTGAACGTCGTCGCCGGAAGCAACGACGTGAACTACGCCGACGCGGGCGTTCGCACCCTGGGCGCCGACGCGAACCGTCCGGCCGTGGCGATCGACGTCGCCGCACTCGGCGGCATGTATGCGGAAAAGATCCGCCTCGTGGGTACCGAGGCGGGTGTGGGCGTGGTGAGCAGCGGCGCCATCGCCGCGCAGGCTGGCGACCTCACGCTCAGCAGCGCGGGCGAGGTGCGCCTCGGCGGCACCACCGTTGCCCTCAGGAACGCCACGCTCGATGCCGGCGGTCCGGTGACCGTCGACGGCACCTTCGGAACACAGAACGGCAATGTGTCGCTGGCCGCCCGCGGCGCCCTCGGCGTCTCGGGCCGCGTCATCGCGGGCGGCTCGCTGGCGGTGGACGCGAGCGGCGACGTCGACGCGTCCGGTCGCCTCAGCGCCGGCGGAGATCTCGCCTTGCGTGCGGCGCAGGCTTTGCGCAATACCGGCCTGATCTATACCGACCATGCGTTCGACCTGCGCACGGGAAGCCTCCGCAACGACGGCACGATCTACGGCCTCGGCGGCGGCAATGTCGTTACGAACGGCCTTCTGCTGGGTACGGCCGCCAGCACGTTGCATGCGGGAGGCGCCCTCGCGCTCGACGCCGCCGCGATGAACAGCAGCGGCATCGTCGATGCCGGTGGGGCCCTGTCCCTGTCCAGCCGCGGCAACGTCGTGCTGGCGGGTGCCGTGCAGGGTGGTGGCGACGTCGCCGTGCGAGCGGCCGCGCAGCTCGATAACGCGGCGACCATCGTGTCGGGCGGTCGTATCGACCTGCAATCGGCAGGCCTGGCCAACCGGTCCACGGCCATCGTGTCGTCGGGCGGCGACCTGGCCGCGAACGTTGCGGGCGAGCTGTCCAACCAGGGCACGCTGTACGCCGCGGGTGGCGTCGCGGTGAACGCGGCGTCGCTTACGCAGGGGGCCGCGGGGCAGCTTTACGGCGTGCGCGGCGCGAACGTGAACGTCGCGGGGGCGCTCGACAATGACGGCAGCCTCGTGGGCGGCCACGGCCTGACGGTCAATGCGGCTGGCATCGTTAGCCACGGCGAGTTCGGCACGCAACAGGGCGATGCTTCCGTTGTCGCCGCCGGCGGCGTCACGCTTGCGGGCAACACCGTGGTGGGCGGCACGCTTGACCTCCGTACGCCGGGAGCCTTCCGGCAGCAGGGCCAGCTGACGACAGGCAACCTCGCCGTCGATGCCGGCGCCATCGACAACAGCGGCGAGACCTATGCGCGCGGCGACGCGCAGGTCCACGCTGCGCAGGATCTGGCGAACGCGGGCTCGCTCTACGCCGACGGCGGGCTCGCCGTGACGGCGGACGGCAAGGTGAGCAACGCCGGCACCCTGCACGCCGGCACGGACCTCGCTGTGCGTGGCGGCTCGGTCGACAGCGCGAAGCAGATCGATGCCGGACGCGACTTGTCCGTGGATGCGCAGGCCATTCGCCTTGCAGGTAACGTGCAGGGCGGCCGCGACGTCGGCCTGCGTGCCGCAGGCACGCTCGACAACGCCGCCACGGTGGTCTCCGGACGCGATGCAACCGTGTCGGCAGGCGCACTGGCCAATGCGGGCGCGCTGTCCGCCGGGCATGACCTGACACTTGCCGTCGATGGCGATATCGATGGTGCGGGGCAGCTCTATGCAGGTCACGCCTTGCTCGTGGACGCCGGTTCGCTGTCGGTCGGCGCGGGCGGTTCGGCCAGCGCGGCGGACACCGCCACGCTGCACCTGCGCGGTGTGCTGGTCAATGCAGGAAACGTCGTCGGCGGCCAGGCGCTCAGCGTCGACGCCGGGAGTATCGATAGCACAGGCTCGCTGGGCAGTACGCTCGGTTCGGCCGCGTTGACCACGCGCGGCGACATGCATCTGGGCGGTGTCGCCTCGGCCGCCACGGCGTTCAATGCCCACGCCGGTGGCAATCTCCTGATCGACGGCACGCTCACCGGCGTGCGGCTCGATCTGGCAGCGGATCGCTCGATGACACTCGCGGGTTCCGTCCATGCGACGGGCGATGCGGTCCTCGAAGCAGCGCAGGGCATCGCGCTCGGTGGCGACACGTTCGCCGACGGTAACCTTTCGGCGCACGGGGCCAGCATCGACCAGTCCGGCACGACCCACGCGGGTGGCGATCTTGCGGTGAATGCCGGGAACCTGGTGACACACGGCACGCTGGATGCGGGTAACGATCTCGTCATCGCGGCGGGCACGGCCTCACTGGGCGGCCAGCTGCAGGCGGCGCGCGACGTCCGGGCGAATGTCGACGGTACCTTGTCGCAAGCCGCGACCGTCGTTGCAGCGCGCGATGCGATCGTCGGCGCGGCGAACTTCAGCGGCGCCAAGGACTCCGCGATCAGTGCGGGGCGCGACCTGGCGCTGACGGTGTCACAAGGCGTGGCCAGTGCGGGCGTCCTCCATGCCGCCAACATGCTGACGCTTGACGCGGCCAGCTTCGCGCAGACGGTCGATGGCCAGGTCGACGCGGGCAAGCATGTGGCGCTCGGGGTGTCCGGAGCGCTCGACAGCGACGGCAGCATCGTCGGTGGCGACGGGCTCACGGTACGCTCGGGCAGCCTGCACAGCACGGGGCAATTGGGCAGCACGGCCGGCGACGTCTCCATCGTCACCACACAGGGCGATCTTTCGCTGGCGGGAACGACGGTGTCGGCCGGCCGGCTCGATGCCGCGTCGGCCGGTGCCCTGGCCCAGACCGGATCGATGAGTGCGAACGGCGCGACGCTTGTCTCGGCAGGCGACATGACGCTGGGCGGCGATACCTCGGTGAACGGCGCGCTGGCGATCGACAGCGGGCACGACCTGCACAACGCAGGCAGCGTATACACGACGGGTACGCTCGATCTCCATGCGGCCGGCGCCCTGGACAATCGCGGCAGCATCGCTGCCGAGCAAGACCTCTCCGTTCATACCGGCGGCGCGCTGACCCAGGACGCAAACGGGAAACTGCAGAGCAACGGTGATCTTTCCATTGCCGCGGGCAGCATCGACAGCAAGGGTACCGTGGCAACCGCCAGGGACCTGTCGCTCTCGGCGCAGGGCGACATCAGTCTGTCAGGCAGCACCCAGGCCGGCGGCATGCTCGGAGTCGAGGCCGCAGGCGCGTTCGACAACGCAGGCCAGCTCCTGGCATCGGACGCGCTGTCGGTCACGGCGGGAACCATCGGCAACAGCGGTGCCATCTCGACGGACGGCGGACTCGACCTGCACGCTGCGGGTCTGCTGGACAACCGGGGTACCGCCTATGCGGGCGGAAAGGCCATGGTCAGCGCGGGCTCCTTCACGCAGGCCGCGTCCGCGGAATTCTCCGGCGCGGACGACCTGGCCATCGATGTCGCCGGTGCGGTGGGCAACGCCGGCAAGCTCGTCGCCGCGAAGTCGCTGACGCTGAAAGGCGGAAGCGTCTCCAACACCGGCACGCTCGGTACGCAGCATGGCGACGTGCACCTCCAGGCTCGCGCGGGCGACCTCACGCTCGGAGGAACGGTGGCTTCCGCGGGCGGCCTGGATGCCACATCGTCCGGAGCGCTCCGGCAGAGCGGGCAGCTCGCCGCCACGGGCCTGGACCTGCACGCTGATGGCGATCTCGAGACGCAAGGCGACATCACGGCCCAGACGGTGACGATGACCAGCGGCGCCACCCTTGCGCAGGGCGGGACGCTGTCGGCGAACTCGATCGCGCTCGATGGCCTTGCCGTGCGGAACGACGGTCGCACCTTGTCGACGGGCGACCTCAGCGTCCATGGCGGCACCGTGGATGCGTCGGGGGTGCTGGCCGCCGGGGTGAAGGACGACGGCACGCTGGATACGCTCGGCAACCTGCATGTGTCCGCCGATACGGTACTCACCGCCCACGGCAGCCTGCTGGCCGGTCGTATGCTCGATGCGCAGGCGAACGCGATCGACCTGTCGTACGGCACGCAGCGTGCCGGCGGCGATGCGAGCCTCGTCGCGCGTGCGGGGAGCATCGACCACACCGCCGGCGATCTGGCCATCGGCGGCGCGCTTACGGCCCAGGCCGCCGGCGCGCTGGTGAACCGCGGCGTGGACGGCCGCGAGGCTCGCATGCAGGCGAATGCGCTGCTGCTCGGCGCCGCGTCCATCGACAACACGCGCGGCAAGCTTCTCCAGACCGGCAACTCGGCGCTGGCGCTGGCGTCGACGGGAACGATCGACAACACCGGCGGCACCATCGCAACCAACGGCAACGACCTCAACGTGCACGGCGGTCGGGTGGTCAACAGGGGTGGCAGCATCCAGCTCGCCGGCACCGGGCTGCTCGAGGTCAAGGCGGACCAGGACGTCGACAATAGCCAGGGCACGCTGGCAGGCAATGGCGCCACCCGTATCATCGCCGCGGCCGCGCTCGTCAACGACGGCGGGCTGATCAATGCGCATGGCGGCACGACGATCGCGGCCGCATCGCTGAGCAACGCCGCGAACGGCGCCATCTCCGGTACGACCCTCGGCGTGACCGTGACCAACGGCGTCAACAACGCCGGCGGCCTCATGCAAGCGACAGCCGGAGACCTTGCCCTCTCCGCGGCGAGCCTCGCCAATGCAGGCGGCACGATCCAGTCCGCGCCGGGAGCGGTGACCCTCGGCATAGGCGGCACCCTCGACAACGGCAGCGGCACGATCGCGGCCGGCACGCTCGCGAAGCTGACCGCCGCACGTCTGAACAACGCGGGCGTCATCGCCGGCGGCCAGCTCAACGTGCAGGCCACGGATACGCTCAACAACACAGGCGGCCGCCTGCAAAGCCGTGGCGCGCTCGACCTGCGCGCCACGAACGGCCTCAACAACAATGGGGGAAGCATCGAGGCAAACGGTGCCACGACGCTCAGTTCGGCGTCGATCTCCAACATCGGCGGCCGCATCGCCAATGCCAGCGCCGCACTCACCCAGATCACCTCGGGCGGTGGTATCGACAACCGCGGCGGCACGCTGGGTGGACAGGGCGATGTCAGCCTTTCCGGTACGTCGATTTCCAACGCCCAGGGCGGCACGCTGGTGGCTGCGGGTAACATGACCCTGGGCACCGGCCAGCTGGATAACAGCAGCGGCACGGTCTACGCCGGCAATACGTTCAATTTCGTCAATGCGGGTGCGTCGGCCGTGAACACGGGCGGCAAGATCACCGCGGGGCACCAGCTCAACCTCACACTGTCCAGCCTGGACAACAGCGGCGGCACCGTGCAGGCGGGCATCGATGGCGTGGCCGGTGTGGGCAACGTCGTGCTCGATATCCGCAACCTCGTGGGCCAGGGAAGCATCGTCGCCAACAACACGCTGGGCATGCACCTGGTGGGCGACTACATCCAGGCCGCGGGCTCGAGCATCAAGGCCAACGGCGGCTTCAGCCTCGCCGTGGATGGCCAGTTCGTGAACAACGGCAGCATCCAAGCGGTGAACGGCCTGACCATCAGTGCCGCGAACATCACCAACAACACGGGCGCGCTGCTCAACTCCGCCAACACGCAACTCAGCACCAGCGGCACGATCACCAACGCCGGCAGCATCCAGGGCAACACCGTCGGCATGAATGCCGGTGTGGTGAACAACACCGGCAGCATCATGGGCGGCAACGTCACGATCCAGGCCGGTACCGTGATCAATGGTGCCGACTTCGGTCAGGCCACGGGCAACGCGGCTTACCAGAGCGGCACCATCGCCGCCACGAACAACGTCGACATCTACACCAATTACCTGCTCAACCGCGACGCGCAGATCTTCAGCCTCGGCAACGTCAACGTGGCGGGCGCGGGGCGTAACGGGCAGGGGCTGTTCGCCACGCGGGCGGGCCAGATCGACAATATCTCCGGCTCGATCCAGGCGCAGGGCAGCATCCTGCTGGCGGCGAATCAGATCAACAACGTGCGCCGCGTGTTGGACACCACCGAACACGTGCTGACCGCCGAAGAGTCCGCCGCATCGCAGCCGCTGCCGCGGTCGGACTATAAGTACGCGATCAACAAGGTTCAGGAATACGAGACCTATACCGAATACCACACGATCCAGGAGACCGTGGTCAACGCGGCCAGCGCGCAATCGCAGATCCTGGCAGGCGGGAATATCTCGCTTTACGGCTCGGTCACCAACTACACCTCGACCATCGCCGCCAACGGCTTCCTTGCCGTGAACCAGCAGGGCGCGGGTGGCGGTACCGGGATGGTGTTCGGCAACGAGAACGTTGCCAACCAGTCCCTCGCCGCAGGCCGCACCATCCAGCAGGTGGCGGTGACTCACCATATCGGCTGCGGCACCGACTTCGACCTGTGCGATCAGGGCGGTGGCGAGGGCAGCTCCTATTCCTACCGCCCCAACACCGATCCATCGACTTACCTGCACGACAACTACACCGCACTCGGCGCCGTGATGACAGGTGCGGGTGGCGTCGCCATCGGCGGTTTGAACGTCTCTAACGGTGGTGTCACTCCGGATGGCCGCTCCGTCGGCAATACGCGCCTGGACCCGAACGCGCAGGCCATCGGCCTTGCTTCGGTAAACAAGGGCAGCGCTCAGGGCGCGACAGGCCTTCCGGTGGGAGCCCAAGTCGACCCGGCGACCGGTCACGCGCCGCAGGTGCTCGGTGGTGCAGGCCAGCCGCTCGCGGGCGTGACGCTTCCGATGGGCGGCATCTATAGCGTTCGCGGCGGCAGCGGCGGCGAGAGTGTGGCCGTGGACGGGCCGTCCGCAGGCGGTCAGCTGGCCGCGGCTTCAGGCGCAGTGCGTACCGCCGTCGATGGGGCGGGCGCGGATTCGCTCTCGGCGCTGGCGAACGGCGCCCCCGCGCGCAACGTCGGCCTGATGGGGAACGCGTACCTGACGGCCCTGCTCGGCCATCCGCCGAGTGGCAACTACCTCATCGAGACCAACTCGCGCTTCGTCGACTACAGCCAGTTCATCAGCAGCGATTACCTGCTCGACCAGCTCGGCCTCGACCCGGCGCGCACGATGATGCGGCTGGGCGACGGCTTCTACGAGCAGCAGCTGGTAACCCAGCAGGTGACGCAGCTCACGGGCCGGACCTATCTCGCCGACTATTCCAGCGGCCTGGAGGAGTACCAGGCACTGATGAGCAACGCCACGCACGTGGCACAGGCGATGAACCTGAGCGTGGGCGTGGCCCTCACGGCCGAGCAGGTCAGTGCACTCACCCAGGACATCGTCTGGATGGTGCAGCAGAACGTGGACGGGCATGAGGTGCTGGTGCCGGTGGTCTACCTGGCCAGCGGCAACCTCGGGCTCACCACGCAGGGCGCGGTGATCGCAGGCAAGGACGTCAGCATCGATGCGTCGGGCAAGCTGTCCAACGACGGCCTGATCCGCGGCGAGAACAGCACCTTGCTCACGGCGCAGGACCTGCTCAACAGCGGCCGTATTTCCAGCGGCGGTCTCACCGCCATCAGCGCCACGGGCAACATCGCCAACATCAACGGCCGCATCGACGGCGCGGGCGTCAGCCTGATCGCTGGCGGCGACATCCGCTCCGAGAACGTCGGCGGCCTTGTCGGCCGCGGTATGGATGGGGCGAGCATCACGGCGACCCAGGGCCTGCAGGTCAGCGCCGGTAACAACCTCTCGCTCGACCACACCAAGGTCACGGCCGGCGGCGACGCACTGCTTACGGCAGGGCACGACCTGACGTTGCGCGGGCAGGGCGTGTCGGCGGGTGGCAGCCTTGCGCTGGCAGCGGGTAACAACCTTTCGCTGGAATCGAGCGTTACGACGACGCATCCGTATGCGTGGAGCAATACGCTTACCGGGACCCAGGCAGAGGGGATTTCGCTCAGTGCCGGCAAGGATCTGTCGCTGGTTGCGGGGAACGATCTCAGCCTTTCGGTTTCGGCCCTCAAGGCTGGCGGCAACGCCGCACTGCAGGCCGGCAACGACCTGACCCTGGGTGCCGTTCAGAGCGGCACGCATTGGACTACGCAAACGCAAGCCAGCTCGATCGATGCCGGAGGTTCGCTTTCGCTCCAGGCCGGTCATGACCTCGCCGTGCAGGCGGGGAACCTCAAGGCCGGCGGCGACATGGCGCTGCTCGCCGGGCACGACCTCTCCCTGACTTCGACCACCAACGGCAGCTCGACCAAGGTCACGCACGATGTCACGAACCTCGACGCTGGCGGCAACCTGGCGGTAGCGGCGGGGAACAACGCGTTGCTCGAGGGCACGCAGATCAAGGCGGGCGGCACGGCGGCGCTTCAGGCCGGCAACGACCTGTCCCTGACGACGGTCACCGACAGCAGTACGACCACGGCAAGCTGGAAGGAAGGCAAGACGCACATCACCCAGACCACCACGGACGAGACCGTCCGCGGTGTAACGGTGGATGCGGGGACCGGTGTGCAGATCGCCGCCGGTCATGACGTCACACTGGACGCGACGACGGTCGCGACCAAGACCGGCGATATCACGCTGGCGGCTGGCCACGACCTTGTGCTGGGGGCCGAAGACGAGACGCATACGGTCGTCACCGACACGAAGAAAAAGAAGAGTGGCCTCTTCAGCAGCAAGACGACGACCACCCACGATACCAGCGACGAGACGCTGGCCATCGGCACGTCCCTCAGTGGCGACAACGTCCACATGGTGGCCGGGAACGACCTGACTGCCATGGGCGCAACCGTGCAGGCGACAGGCGGCATCGCCCTTGCCGCGGGTCACGACGTCAACCTGCTGGCGACCACCGATACCTATAACGAAACCCACGACAAGACGGTCAAGAAGTCCGGCTTCACCCTCAACCGGGGCGGCGGCGTCGTGCAGGCGGGCAAGAAGACCGTCACGAATGACGATACGGCACAGCACGTCGCCAACGGAACGCTCCTGAGCGGGGATTCGATCTCGGTTGCCGCAGGTCACGACGTGCTCGGCGAAGGCGCCAAGATCGCGGGCACGCACGACGTCGTCGTCGTCGCAGGCAACAATCTCCAGCTGACCACGGCCGTCGATATCTACGACGACAGCCACAGCAAGACCGTGACGAAGACCGGCTATTCGCAGAGCGGCATGAACGAGCTCTACGGTCAGGCGAAGGACAGCCGGTCGGACAGCTCGCATCAGGTCACACACACGGGAAGTGTGATCGGTTCAACCGATGGACAGGTGACGTTGACGGCGGGTGGGGACCTGCACCTGACCGGTACGGATGTCATCAGCAAGACGGGAACGACGATCGTCGGCAAGAACGTCACGATCGATGCGGGTCTGGATACGCTGGATACGGTGCAGTCGCAGAAGCATAGCGAGGGTGGGATCACGGGTGGCCTTGGAGGTGCAGCCTACGACCTGGCCATGAGTGCCCGCGATTCGGCACAGCGCGCCGGCAGCAGCGATGACGATCGTCTCAAGGCCCTGTATGCCGCCAGGGCTGCTTACGAGGCGCAGGACGCTATCAAGGCGACGGGCGACTTCAGCAGTGTCACCGATGCACAGAGTGCTGCGGGAGCCGCGGGTATCAACATTCGGGTGGGCATCGGTGGGAGCAGTGCGAGCAGCAAGACCACCACCCATGACAGTACGTCGTATGGCGGTCACATCACCAGCGGCGGCAACGTCACCATCGGTGCCACGGGTGGCGATCTGACCATCATCGGCGGGGGGGTTACCGGTAAGAATGTGGCCCTCGCCGCCACGAACGACATCAACCTGCTGAGCCAATCCGAGGACCATAGCCTCAAGAACGATTCAAAGAACGCTGCAGGAAGCATAGGTGTCAGCTTCGGCTCCGACGGCTTCGGTATCTACGCCTCAGCCAGCGTGGGCAGCGGGAAGGCGCACGGCAACGGCAGCACTCATGCGGAGACGGTGATCGACGCCTCCGACAAGCTGACCATCGTCAGCGGCAACGACACCACCATTGAAGGCGCCCAGCTGAAGGGTAACCAGGTCGTGGCCGACATCGGCAACAACCTGACCATCCGTAGCGAACAGGACACCGACGACTACGCCAGCAAGACGATGCAGGCAGGCGGAAAGATCATGGTCGGCATCACTCAGAGTGGCATGGTGAGTGGTAGTGCGTACTACGCCGCGAGCAAGGTGGACAGCCATTACACCAGTGTCAACGAGGTCAGTGGCATCAAGGCCGGCGACGGTGGCTTCCAGATTGACGTGGGCGGCACAACCCATCTGGTGGGTGGTCAGATCGCAAGCTCGGCAGACGCTTCCAGGAACGTACTGAGCACTGGCGACCTTGTCTGGGAGGATTTGCACAACGAATCGAAGTACAACGCGAGCCAAGTGAGCTTTAGCGGCGGAAGTGCGATGTCCAGCAATGTCGCTGGAGCCATCGGTGCGGCCATTTCGCTGGCTACACCGAAGAGCGGCAATAGCAGCAGTGACACGAAATCCGGCATCGCAGAGGGCACGATCATTATTCGCAACGATCCGGGCAAGGATCTAAGCGGACTGGATAGGGATCCGACTCCGGCGGATGGAGCTCTGAAGAACAGCTATGACGCCAAGAAGGTGGCTGAGGAACAGGAGC
>NZ_JBPGXO010000053.1:0-24910 GCF_056755555.1 Luteibacter sp. SVR4-7G
AGATGTGTATAAGAGACAGCTTCCCATCCCCATCCCCCCGCTTTGCCTCACCCCATGGGGAAGCCGTATCCTATCCGGCCGCCTAATCCCCTAGAAAATCAAGGAACCCCATGGGTCTGCACCTCGTTTCCGCCGGCCGCAACGTGCCGGACGAAATCAACGTCATCATCGAAATCCCCAAGGACGCCGAGCCGGTCAAGTACGAAGTGGAGAAGGAAAGCGGCGCGATCTTCGTCGACCGCATCCTCTCCACGCCGATGCGCTACCCCTGCAACTACGGCTACGTGCCGGGCACGCTGGGCGGCGACGGCGATCCGCTGGACGCCCTGGTCATCCTTCCGCTCTCGCTGGTGCCGGGTTCGGTGATCCGCTGCCACCCGGTCGGCATGCTCAAGATGACCGACGAAGCGGGCGCCGACGAAAAGCTCGTCGTGGTCCCGGTCGAGAAGGTGTTCGCCGGTTATGCGCACATCCGCGACATCAAGCAGGTGTCCGGCCACTGGCTGGAGCGCATTGGCCACTTCTTCGAGCACTACAAGGATCTCGAAAAGGGCAAGTGGGTGAAGGTCGAAGGCTGGGTCGGCGCCGAAGAGGCGAAGGCCGAGATCAAGGCCGGCATCGGCCGCTACGCGGCCGACAAATAAGCCTTCGATCGTCTGTGTAGGAGCGCGCAGCGCGCGCGACAGCTTTTCGCCATGGGGCAACAGGGCCTGTTGCCTTCTCGCTAGAAGCTGTCGCGCGCGTTGCGCGCTCCTACATTTTACGGTTCAGCCGCGACCGAGCAGCGCTCGCAGGTCGATGATCGCCGCGTTCGCGCGCGACACGTAGTTCGCCATCACCAGCGAGTGGTTGGCGAAGAAGCCGAACGGCGCACCGTTCAGCACCACGGGGCTGCCGAGCGACTTCTGCGATTCTTCCAGCTCGCGGATCACCTGCTGCAGGCTGGCGTCGGCGTTCTTGCTGCGCAGGATCGGCGCGAAGTCGTGGCGGATCGCCTTCAGCTGTTCCAGCAAGGTCCAGGTATAGCCGCGGGCCTCGTAGAAGTTGTCGTCGATCTTCGACCAGGGCGTCTTCACATAGACCGCCTTCGCCGTGCCCGCGTTGGCCCCGACGGCGCCGTCGGGCCCCGCATCCACCTTCAGCTGGCCCACGCTCGCCGAGAGGCGCTGCGACAGCGAGCCCAGCCGTGCGGACACCGTCTGCAGGTAATCGGCAAGATTGTCGGCACGTGCATAGAAATGGGCGTTGGCGTCCGCGGCGTCGGACAGCCGCGACAGATAGCCTTCCAGGTCGTCCACCGCCTTGCCGTACTGCGATTCCGAACTCGGCAGCAGCCAGCGGTCGTTGGGGCTGTTGAGCAGGGGATCGGCTTCGCCCAGGTCCTTGTCCTCGGTGGACTGTGTCTGCGAGCGGCTGAAGTCGTTGCGCAGGGTACGGGCCAGGTCGCGCGAGGCGGTCAGCGAGCCGAATTCCCAGTTGGGCATGTTGTCCATGAACGCGCCCGGCGGCATCTTGTCGTTGCTGAGATAACCGCCACGCTTGCCCAGCAGGGTTTCGACCGAGCGGATCAGCGTGTACGTGGTCACCGCGCCGGTGCTCAGCGGACGGCCGATGTCCTTCATGTGCGCCGTGGTGACCGCAACCGGATCGAACTGCTCCGGCTCCTTGTCCCACCACCACATGAGCAGCAGCACCAGCAGGATCAGGAAGGCGATCGGCAGGGCGATGGCCAGGCCGAGCGGGTTGCGCCGGCGCGGGGCCGGTGCAGGAGGGGCGGTCGCATTCATGGGACTTCCTTCTCGTCGCGAACGTGAGCGCCTAGCTTACCCCGCTCGATGGGCCGAAGGTGCCGCCGTCGTGGGAAGCGCGCTGGCGCGCTTCCCTTGGCTCATGTTCATGAGCAACGGCAGTCGCCGGGATCAGGCCTTGCGGTAGACCTCCCCGCCCTGCTCCCGGAACTCCTGCGCCTTCCCTTCCATGCCATCGGCGTATTCGCGCACTTCCTGGGTGATCTTCATCGAGCAGAACTTCGGCCCGCACATGGAGCAGAAGTGCGCCGACTTGTGCGCTTCCTTCGGCATGGTCTCATCGTGGAACTCGCGCGCCTTGTCCGGATCCAGGCCGAGGTTGAACTGGTCGTCCCAGCGGAACTCGAAGCGAGCCTTCGACAGCGCGTTGTCGCGCACCTGGGCGCCGGGATGGCCCTTGGCGAGGTCGGCGGCGTGCGCGGCGATCTTGTACGCGACGATGCCGTCGCGCACGTCCTGGCGATTGGGCAGGCCGAGGTGCTCCTTCGGCGTCACGTAGCAGAGCATCGCCGTGCCGAACCAGCCGATCATCGCCGCGCCGATGGCACTCGTGATGTGGTCGTAGCCCGGGGCGATGTCAGTGGTGAGGGGGCCCAGCGTGTAGAACGGCGCCTCGTGGCACTTCTCCAGCTGGCGCTCCATGTTCTCTTTGATGAGCTGCATGGGCACGTGTCCGGGCCCTTCGATCATGCATTGCACGTCGTGCTTCCATGCCAGCTGGGTGAGTTCGCCCAGCGTGTCCAGTTCGCCGAACTGCGCCGCGTCGTTCGCGTCGGCCACGCAGCCCGGGCGCAGGCCGTCGCCGAGGCTGAAGGACACGTCGTACGCCTTCATGATCTCGCAGATGTCTTCGAAGTGCGTGTAGAGGAAGTTCTCGCGATGGTGGGCGAGGCACCATTTGGCCATGATCGAACCGCCGCGCGACACGATGCCGGTGACGCGCTTCGCGGTGAGCGGCACGAAGCGCAGCAGCACGCCCGCATGGATGGTGAAGTAGTCGATGCCCTGCTCGGCCTGCTCGATCAGCGTGTCGCGGAAGATCTCCCAGGTGAGTTCCTCGGCCACGCCGCCGACCTTTTCCAGCGCCTGGTAAATCGGCACCGTACCGATCGGCACCGGTGAATTGCGCACGATCCACTCGCGCGTTTCATGTATGTGCTTTCCGGTGGAGAGGTCCATCACGGTGTCCGCGCCCCAGCGGATCGCCCACACCAGTTTTTCCACTTCTTCCGCGATGCCGGAGCTCACCGCGCTGTTACCGATGTTGGCGTTGACCTTGGTGAGGAAGTTGCGGCCGATGATCATCGGCTCCACCTCCGGGTGGTTGATGTTGGCGGGAATGATGGCCCGGCCGCGTGCGACTTCCTCGCGCACGAATTCCGGAGTGATGCGCCGGGGAAGCGCTGCGCCGAAGGCTTCGCCGGGATGCTGGGCCAGGAGTGCCGCGTCGGCCAGCGCATCCAGGCGCTGGTTCTCGCGGATGGCGATGAACTCCATCTCCGGAGTGACGATGCCGCGGCGCGCGTAGTGCATCTGGGTGACGTTCGCGCCGGCGCGGGCACGCAGTGGAAGACGGGTACCGGCGAAGCGGATGGCATCCAGGCGCGCATCGGTCGCCCTGCCGCGGCCGAAGCTCGACGAGAGGCCGTCCAGGCGCTCGACGTCCCCGCGCTCGGCGATCCACGTCGCACGCAGCGCGGGCAGGCCGGCGGTCAGATCCACGGCATGCGCGGGATCGGTATACGGGCCGGATGTGTCGTAAACCACGACAGGCGGGTTCGCCTCGCCGCCGAACAGCGTGGGCGTGGCGGACTGCGCGATCTCGCGCATCGGCACGCGCAGGTCGGGGCGGCTGCCGGTCACATGGACCTTGCGCGAGCCGGAGATGGGGGCGGTAACGGACTGGGACAGCTCGCACGCAGCGCGGGCAAGGTCGGACGGCATGGCATTCATCGGCTTCTCGTTCCTCAGGGGAAGGGAGAAGCGGACGGCGCCGTCGCGGGACACGACGCGCGGGGCCGCACGCCGATCGTGGACGAAGCTTCCTACGCCGGTACGGACCGGATCAGGTTCGAAGGGACTCTCTCAGCCCGCGTGTCGCATGGGCACCCCCGCTTCGCGAGGGATTAAAGCACGAAGCGGGCGGGAAGGGTCAGACGCTGACGTTGCGCGGCGAATACGCGCGCATGAACATGTCGACTGCGGCCAGGGCGTTGGCCTTCACCTCTTCGGCGAACTGCACGGCGCAGTCCTCGCAACCGAACAGGCGGCGGATCAGCAGGTCGCCCTTGAGCAGGGCGAGGAACTGCGTGGTGGCGCGCGAGACGTCGGGGATGTCGAGCTGGCCGCGCGCGGCGGCGCCTTCGAGCAGGCGCTGCATCAGCTTGTGCATGCGCACCGGGCCCTCTTCCCATACGAGGCGTCCGAAGCGCGGATTGCCGCCGTTGTGGCAGTCGGAGAGGATCGCGCGGAAAGTGCCCACTGATTCCGTGTTCGTTTCCATCGCCGCATGACGGCTGGCGATGTTGGTGAGCGTGGCGCGGATGTCGGCGCCCTGGCTGAAGTCGAACAGGTCGTCCGGCAGGCGCTCCTGTACGTGCGCGCGGATGACCTCGCGGAAGAGGTTGTCCTTGTCACCGAAGTGGCTGTACACCGTGAGCTTGGATACTCCCGCGGAGGCCGCGACGGCGTCCATGCTGGTGCCGGCGAAGCCGCCCTGGGTGAAGAGCGCCTTGGCGGCATCGAGGATGGCCGCACGCTTTTCCATGTCCTTCGGACGCCCGGGTCCCTGGGTCTTGAGTTTCGGGCTGGCGTTCATGGCTGCACCTTCACAAACAGAGATTATGACTTTATTATACGCGGCGGTTCAGTTATTTCCAGCAGGGTTCTGCCAGCAGGGTCCTGACCGCCCCGGCTACCTTAGAATGGTAGATGGGGATGCAGCGGTGGTTACCCTATGGGATCGGGGCCCTGCCACCCGGGTCGTTCAGGTACCTGAGGCCGTCCGGCGAGGGGCATGACTTCCGTCAGTCCAGTCCGGTGACTTCCGGCACTTCGCCCCGGAGCACCGGCACCGCAGCCTTTAGCTATTGGGTAGCGGGCGCTAAGCGCTTATCCTTCCGATTCTTTTTGCAGCTTTCGTACGGAATACCAACCATGGCGATGAATTTCGAGCAGGCCCGGCAAAACATGGTCGAGAACCAGGTGCGTCCCTGGGAAGTCCTCGACGCCGACGTCCTCGAGACCCTGAAGAGCGTGCGCCGGGAGGACTTCGTCGCTCCCGCGCATCGCAATGTGGCATTCGCCGACCTCACCCTGCCCCTGGGCCACGGCGAGGTGATGATGAAGCCGGTGATCGAAGGACGCGTGCTCCAGGCCATCGCGCTGAACAAGCTGGACGAGGTCCTGGAGATCGGTACGGGCTCGGGCTACCTCACGGCCTGCCTCGCCCGCCTCGCCGGCAAGGTCACCAGCATCGACATGCATGCCGACTTCGTCGAGGCCGCGCGCGGCCGCCTGGCCGCGGCGGGCGTGGCGAACGTCTCGCTCGAAACCGCCGAGGCGGTCAACGGCTACACGCCCGCGGGCGTTTTCGATGCCATCGTGGTCACGGGCGCCGTGCACGCCGTTCCCGAGAAGTTCGTGCGCTGGCTGAAGCCCGGCGGACGCATGTTCGTGGTACGCGGCGATTCGCCCGCGCAGACGGCCGTCCTGCTCACCCATGAGGGCGAGGGGCGCTACCGCGAGGAATCGCTGTTCGAAACGGACCTTCCCTACCTGGCGCATGCCGCGCCGGTGAAGCGGTTCGTGCTCTGACCCCCCGCTATCCCTCACTTTACAAGGCGAAACCATGCGCTTGAAGCTGCTCACCGTCGCGCTGGCATTGGCTGCGATGCCTTTCGCGAGCCATGCGGAAGACCTGCTTGACGCCTACCGCCAGGCCCGGGCCAATGACCCGGTGCTGTCGCAGGCCGACTCCACCCGCCTCGCCACGGACGAGGGCGTGACGCAGGCGCGTGCGCTGCTGCTGCCGCAGATCAACGCCCAGCTCAGCCTCAACCAGACCGACCCGAACGGCCCCGACCGCGATACGACAACGGGCACGGACCTCGGCCACAGCCGCACCCGCAACGTCGGCGCGACCGTGAACCAGAGCGTGCTCGACCTCAGCCGCTATGCCGACCTGAAGGCCGCGAAGTCCTCGTCGCAGGCGCAGGACGCCACCTATGAGGCGGCCCTGCAGCAGCTGGCCACCCGGGTGGCCACGGCGTACTTCCAGGTGCTGACCAACGACGACGCGCTCACCTTCGCCAAGGCCAACGAGCAGGCGCTCGCCCGCCAGCTCGAACAGGCCCAGCAGCGCTTCGACGTGGGCCTCTCCGCGATCACCGACGTGCAGGACGCCAAGGCGCAGCACGATACGGCCGTCGCCGCGGTGATCACGGCCGAGAACACGCTCGCCGACTCGCGAGAGGCGCTCACCCAGATCACCGGCAAGCCGGCCGACAACCTGAAGAAGCTGCGCGAAGAGCTGCCGATGGATGCGCCCTCGCCGAACGACCCGAAAGCCTGGGTGGCCGAAGCGGTGAAGAGCAACCCGCAGATCATCGCCTCGCAGTACAACGTGGAATCGGCGGAGCACAGCATCTCGTCCGCGCGTGCGGGCCACCTGCCCACGATCGACGCGACCGCCAGCTATGGCAAGAACACCTCGTGGTACCAGAATGGCGGCAGCGGCGCGACGGACGCGATCAACCGCGCCACGGGCAACGGCCGCGGATCGACCACGGTGGGCCTCACGCTCAACGTGCCGATCTTCTCCGGCGGCGCCACGCAGTCGCGCGTCCGCCAGTCGATCTACCAGCGCGACGCCGCGCAGGACTCGCTGGAGTCCACCCGCCGCCAGGTCGTCCGCGACACGCTGAACTTCTACCGTTCGGTAGTGGCGGGCATCAGCAAGGTGGAGGCGACCAAGGCCGCCGTCGAGTCGTCCGAGAGCGCGCGCGACGCGACGCAGGCCGGTTTCGAAGTCGGCACGCGCACCATCGTCGACGTGCTGATCGCGCAGCAGAACCTCACCCAGGCGCTGAGCGATTACTCGCAGGCCCGCCACCAGTTCATCCTCGACAAGCTGCTGCTCAAGCAATCGGCGGGCACGGTGGACGTGAAGGACCTCGAGGCAGTCAACGCGCTGCTGCAGTAACGCGCCGCGCCGCGCCGGTAACGAAAGGGCCCGCAAGGGCCCTTCTTCATTCCTGCAGCAAGGTATCCACGAGCTTCATCACCTTGCCGACCGAGCCACGCTCGCTGTCGAACACATGCCGGGCCCGGGCGCCCATCGCCTCGCGGCGCTCCCTGTCGCGCAGCAGCGACAGCACCTGTTCGCCGAGCTCGCCCTCGTTCTTCACCCGCTGGCCGCCGCCCTCGTCGATCAGGGCCTGGGTGATTTCCTCGAAGTTGAAGGTATGCGGACCGACAAGCACGGGCTTGCCCAGCGCCGCCGGCTCCAGCACGTTGTGGCCGCCGATCGGCACGAGGCTGCCGCCGACGAAGGCCACGTCGGCGGAAGCGAAGAAACGCAGCAGCTCGCCCATCGAATCGATCACGAAGCATTGCGTGGCATGCCCGGGAGCGCCGTCGGCGCTGCGCGTGGCGACATTGAAGCCCAGGCTGCGCACGGAGGCCTCCACCGCCTTGAAGCGCTCGGGATGGCGGGGCGCGATGAGCAGCAGGGCGTCGGGCAGGCGGCGCATCACGTCCAGGTGGGCCTCGAGGACGCACATCTCCTCGCCTTCGTGCGTGCTGGCGGCGATCCACACGGGACGGCCCTTGCCCCAGGCCTCGCGCATCGTGGTACCGGCTTCGAGCGCCGCCTGGGGCACGGGCATGTCGAACTTGAGGTTGCCGCAGACGGTGAGCTGGCTCGGCTCGGCGCCGAGCAGGCGGTAACGCGCCGCGTCGGTGCGCGACTGTGCGGCGATATGGCTCACGCAGCGCAGCGCGCGCTTCACCAGCGAACTCATGCGTGCATAGCCGCGCAGGGAGCGCTCGGACAGGCGCGCGTTGGCGATGAGAAGCGGAATGCCGTGGCGGCGGCAGGCGAAGTACAGGTTCGGCCAGATCTCGGTTTCGACGATCACCGCCAGCCGCGGCCGCGTATTGCGCAGGAAGCGCTTGACGGCGAACGGGAGGTCGTACGGCAGGTAGACGCTATGCACGCTGTCGCCGAAGAGCTGGCGCACGCGCTCGGAGCCGGTCGGAGTGACCGTCGTCACCAGCATCGGCGCCTGCGGGTAGGCCTCCATCAGCGCCTTCACCAGGGGCTCGGCCGCGTTGACCTCGCCCACGGATACCGCGTGTACCCACAGGCAGCCGGCCAGGCGCGGCTCGCGGAAGCGGCCGAAGCGCTCGCGCCAGCGCACGTGGTAGTCGCCGTAACGCATGCCGCGCGCCATCAGCCGGAGCATCACCAGCGGCGTGAACAGGTACATGGCGAGGTTGTAGAGCAGGCGCAGCAGCACGCGGATCCCTGGTCTTGCCGGTAGCCGGGCAGTATAGCCGCCCCCATTCGTTACAATGGCGGGACATGCCCGGTATGCCTCGTCCCCAACTCACCCGTGCCCTGCTCGCTCCCCGCCATTTGCCGGCGTGGCTGGGTGCCGCCTTCATCTGGCTCATCGCCCACCTGCCCTTTCGCGTGCTCATGCGCCTGGGCCGCCTGGCCGGCCGCCTGGCCCTGCACCTCAACCCGGAACGGCGCCGCGTGGCGGCGACGAACATCGCCCTGTGCTTCCCCGAGCTGGACGCGGCGGCACAGAAGGCCCTGGTGCGCGCCAACCTGTGCGACGTGGGAATGATGCTGGCCGAGTTCGCGCTCGGGTGGATGGGCTCGGACCGGGCCATCGCCCGCGTGCCCGTCACGGTCGACGGGCTGGAGCACCTCGAGGCCGCGCGCAAGGCCGGACGTGGCGTCCTCCTGGTGGGCGGGCACTTCTCGCACCTGGAGCTGTGCGCCCGCCTGGTATCGCAGCGGATCCGCATCGCGGGCATGTACCGGCGGATGGATTCCGAGGTGTTCGAATTCGCCGTGCTGCGCTCGCGCCTGCATTACGCGGATGCGATGTTCGAAAAGGACGATATCCGCGGCACCGTGAAGTACCTCAAATCCGGTGGAACGCTGTGGTACGCGCCGGACCAGGACATGCGCAGCAAGGACAACGTCTTCGTCCCGTTCTTTGGCGTCCAGGCGGCAACGATCACGGCCACCCATCACCTGGCCCGCCTTTCCGGCGCCCTGGTCATTCCGTTCTACCACCGCCGCCTTCCCGGCGATGCGGGCTATGCCATGCGCCTGGGCGCGCCGATGGAAGACTTCCCCAGCAAGGACGCGGCGTTCGACACGGCACGCGTCAACGCGCAGATCGAACAGATGGTCCGCGAGGCGCCCGAGCAATACCTTTGGGTGCATAAGCGCTTCAAGACCCGGCCGCCGGGCGAGCCGAAGGTCTACTGAATCACGATAACGACCGACCTGGTTGCAAGGGTGGAAGCGTCCTACAGCTTTCCCTGACCTTTCCCCAAACCAAACGCTGACAGAACCGCATGCTGGAGACTGGCATGCTGAAAGCTTCCGGAAAATGGGCGCGCGTAGAACGTGCGTCGTCGTCACGAAACGGACCTTCCTATGCCATCCATCCTGCGCTTTGCGCGCTCATTGAGCGGACGTGTCGTCTCGCACAGCACACGTGTGCGTGGTCTCAGTGGCGCGCTTACCTATATCGGCCGCTGTATCGCGCACTGGCGCGAGCACGATGCATGGCTCGCCTTTCTGGAGTCGGCGCCGATGGCCGGTATCGCGTCGATCGATCGCGTGCTGCCGGAACGCTATCAGCATCGCTACATCAACCTGACCTGGAGCAGGCAACAGCGGTTGCAGGCGCTGCGCGACCATTACGACTTCGCACTCGCGCGTTTCCCGCGATCGCTGTTCCACATGCTCTACCGCGAACGCCAGGTGCTTATCGGCAAGCTGCGCCTGCGTGACGGTGACGATCTCTCGCTCATCCTGAAGGCTCCTTTCCGGCGCAGTCGCGAAGGCGAAATCGGTCTTCTGCTCCTCGACGCGAATGGCATGCAGATATCCTGCGCCACCATCACCATCGTCGACGGCGGCCGCAGCATGGTCATCGGATGCCTGCAAGGCGCCGCCAGGGATGCCGGGCGCGAGGTGGTGCGCGATCTCACGCGCCAGTGCCATGGCCTGCGGCCGAAGAACCTCCTTCTCTCGATGATCCGCGCGCTGGCCGAAGCGCTCGATATCGAGCGTGTCGCCGGCATCGGCAATGCCGCTCATGTATTCGCCGGCATCCCCGACAAGGTCAAGGCGGACTACGACGCCTTCTGGATCGAAGCCGGCGGCGTCCTGGGCGATGACGGTTTCTACGAGCTTCCGCCGCGCGAGCCCGTGCGTTGCGCATCGGAAGTCGAGAGCAAGCGACGCGCGGAATTCCGCCGACGCGAAGCGCTGCGCAGCGAGGCCTGCGAGCTAGTCGCCGCCGCGTTCGGCGTCGAGCGGCCGGCGATGGCCCTCGCTGCCTGAGTGACGAAGTTCGTAGAGCTTGGCGTACTTCAGGAAGGCATAGAACGCATGCACGCGGGCGGCGACGAAGCCCGCCCATCCGCCGCGCCAATGACCGCGCCAGAAGTAGTAGCGCGCGAACGCGACAGCCGGATAGAAGACCATCCGCAGGCGAAGGAACTTCGGCACCCGCGCATGACGGTCGCGCACCTGCAGCGAGGAATACCGGTTGGCCTTGTCGACGCGGCCTTCGATGTCGCGCTCGCCGTAATGGTCGATGATCGCATCGAGGCGGCGTACCGGCCCGTCCACGACGACGCTCTCGTGCACCTCGTGCCCGCTCATGCGGGCGCGCGTGCGGTCGAACAGCCGTACGTAGTGGTTCAGCCGCGCGCGGTCCGGCTGCCAGCGCCAGAATACCCATTCGCGCCGTAGCAGTACGTAACCCGCGGCATCCGGCGCATCGAGCGCGGCGCGGATGGACGCAGCCGCCGAAGGCGTCAACGCTTCGTCCGAATCCAGCAGCAGCACCCAGCGGTGGCTGGCGAGGTCGATCGCAGCCTGCTTCTGCGCGCTGTATCCGGCAAACGGCTGCACTTCCACGCGGGCGCCGAGCCGGGCGGCGATGTCGCGGGTCGCATCGGTGGAGCCCGAGTCGAGCACCACGACCTCGTCCGCGAAAGCTACCGAGCCGACGCAGGTACCGATCGTGCCGGCGTTGTCGAAGCTGGTGACGACGACCGAGAGCGGTTCACGCGCCACGGCGCGGCTCCGCCTCGTCCGGCAGGTCCGCGAACAGTGCCGCGGTCCATACCGAAAGCAGCCACGCCGCCAGCAAGCCCCACCAGGCCGAATAGAAGGCCATATGGGTGTTCAGCGGAAAGAGGATCGCCACCAGGGCCACGGTGGCGGGGAACGCGCGGCCGCGTGCGACAGGCCCCGCCCTCCACCACGTGCGGATCGCGAAGACGACGGCCGCAAGCCAGGCCAGCAAGCCGATGGTTCCCGTCTCCGTCGCGACCTCGAGCAACACCTGGTGCGCATGGCAGGCGCCCTCGCCCTCCCCGCATTTCTCCAGCGTGAGGAAGTGGTCGCCCGGCGACGCCACCGAGGGATAGGCCACGCGGAAGCCACGCACACCCACGCCATTCACCGGGTGCGCTCTGTAGAGGCGCAGTGCGGTGGTCCAGATGTCGAGGCGCCCCGTCAGGGCGGTATCCACACCGGCCGAGGTGCCGGATAGCGCCGGCATGGTATGCGCCACGCGGTCCCGGAAGCGCGGCGACACCTGCCAGGCGAGCACGGCCGCGACGGCGACGGTCATCGCCGCCGCCGCGCAGGCGAGCGCGAACCGCCGCGGTGAAGCGGCTTCGCGCCAGAGGAAGGCGATCGCCACCAGCGCGTAGCAAAGCCAGGAAGCGCGCGAGCCCGATAACAGCACCGGCCCCAGGGCCAGCAGGAAGGCGATGACCAGCCCACGCCGGCCCCAGCGTTCGCGCGCGCCCCACAACAGGAACGGCGCCAGTGCGGACAGCGCCGGCCCCAGTTTCAGGTTGGTGGCGCCGAAGATGCCGGAGAGCCGTTCGGGATCGGAGGCCCCGGCAAGGCCGTACCCGGTCAGCGCCTGGACCCAGGCGTCGGCCACCCATACGGCAATGACCGCGGCGGTGGCGAAGTAAAGCGCGCGGACCTTGCCCGGCCTGCGCATGGCGAAGCAGGTGTACACGCCCAGAGGCGCGAAACGGAGGATGCCGGCCACCGTACCCCAGCTCTTGCCGGGGGCGACCGCATCGACGGCGGAGACGAGCGCTGCCCCCGCATAGGCGGCGAACAGCCAGAGGAACAGCTTCGCCCCGGGGTGGTGGCGGAGGGCGTGGGGTTCGCGCAGCAGCAACAGGACGCAGCCCACCAGGGCCAGGAAGACGCCGAGTTCGGCACTGCGCCCGAAGGGCAGAAGTGCGGGTACCAGCCAGACGGGAAACAGGGGCGAGGCGAACCCCGCCCGGATCGCCGCGACGGGGCCGCGGCCGCTCACGCCGGGGGCACGCCTTGCACCACCTCGGCGTACAGCGCCAACGTGGCGGACTGCATGTCGGCGAGCCGGTAGCTGCGCGGCGGCGGAATGGGCGGGGCGAAGCGGAGCAGTTCCGCGGCGCGCTCGACCAGCTTCTCGCGATCGCCCAGCGGCACGCGTCCGGCCGGGTAGAGCTCGGCCAGCAGTTCGCCCACGCCGCCGTGGGCGTAGCCCATCACGGGGCGGCACAGCGCCAGCGCTTCGACCACGGTGCGGCCGAAGGATTCGGGGCGCCGTGACAGTTGCAGCACCAGCGCCGACATGGCGTAGACGTCGCGGACGTCCGAGCGCTGCGGCGAGATCACCACCTTGTCGTCCAGGCCGCGCTGGTGGACCAGCGCCCGCAGCTCCGCGATGTACGACTCGCGGCCCGGTTCGTCCGCGCCAAGCAGCATGAGGCGCGCATCGATGTCGCGCTGGGCGAGGTCGGCGATCAGCTCGATGGCGTCCGCGTGGCCTTTCAGGCGCGTGCCCCGGCCCGGCAAGGTGAGCAAGGGCGCGCCGGCCAACTGCGGGTACTGCTCGAAGAACGCGCGCTGCCAGGTGTCGTCGGGGCGGTAACCGTAAGGAAAGGCGTCGGTGTCGATGCCGCGCGGGATTACCGAGATGCGCGCGGTGTCGACGTCATTCGGGTAATGCCGCAGCACATAGTCGCGCAGGGTCTGCGAGACCACGATCACCCGTTCGCCGCGCATGAGGATGGCGCTGTAACGGCCCGGCGTATTCAGGCCATGCACCGTCGTGACGAAGTGCGGGCGGGGCTTCACGCCGCGCATGGCCCACCAGCCGATCCACGCGGGGAGGCGCGACCGGGCATGCACGATGTCCGGCTGGAGCTCACGCAGGAGGCTGCGCAGCTTGCCCACCGTGAACAGGGTGCGGAAGGACTTCCTGCCGACCGGCAGGGCGATGTGGCGGCTGCCCTCGGCCTCCAGTTGCGCGACCATCCGCCCGCCGGCGGACACGACGATCGAACGGTGCCCGGCCTCGACCAGCGCACGCGCGATTTCGAGCGTCGAACGCTCGGCGCCGCCCGAATTCAGGGCGGGGATCAGTTGTACGACGGTCATCGTCCGGCTGGCGGAGACGGTGGCCATGGGTCGGTCCGGCTGGAGGAGGGTACGGGAGCCTTGCAGGAAGCATGCCCCGCGAGGCCGATCAGTCTTTCAGGACGTAAACCGCCCCGCAATACGAACACTTCGATGTGCCGCCATCGTCCTCGATGGGCAGGTAGACCTTCGGATGCGAATTCCACAGAAACATGCCGGGCATGGGACAGGACAGCGGCAGGTCGGCCCGCGTGACTTCGTAGCGGTTTTCGGCGTTCGCCGGGATCAGCGGGGCTGCCGCGGGATTGGGGCGCATGGGGGAAACTCCGGGCGATGCGGTGGAAGGGACACTCTGACCCTAGGGAACGGCGATGGTAGCAAAAAAGAAAACCCGCGCCGTCGCCGGCGCGGGTCTGGAAGGGCGGAAGGCCGGGAAGCCGGCCGTCGCTTCTTACTTCTTTTCAGCCGAGGCGTCGTGGGCTTCGGTGGTGATGCGGATCTTGATGTCGTCCGAGACGTTCGGCACGTAGGCGCCCACGCCGAAATCAGAGCGCTTGATCGTGGTGGTGGCATCGAAGCCCACCGTCTGCACCTTCATCATCGGGTGCGGGCCGATCTTGTTCAGGGTCACATCGAGCGTCACCGGCTTGGTCACGCCGTGCACGGTGAGATCGCCCACCACCTTCAGCTTGCCCTTGCCGGCCGGGGTCACCTTGGTGCTCTTGAAGGTCACGTTCGGGTACTTGGCGGCGTCGAGGAAGTCGGCCGACTTCAGGTGCTCGTCGAGCTTCGGCACGAAAGTGTCCAGACCGGCCAGCGGCAGGGTGGCCTCGACGGTGGCCTTGGACGGGTCCTTCTCGTCGTAGACGAGGGTGCCGTCGACCTGGCCGAGGTTGGCCGTGGGGTTCGAGTAACCAAAGTGGTTCCAGCTGAACAGGACCATCGTATGGCCCGGATCGAGCTTGTACGTGACCGGGGCGGCGACGGCGGTGCCGGCGGTGGCAACGAGGCCGGCGAGGATGAGGTAACGAAGGGCGCGCATGGTGTATCTCCTGCAGTGAGTGGTTGCGGCGAACGGAGCGGGACCGTGCGGTCACCGCGGAAGAAATGGTCAGGCGATGTGTGCGGCTTCGTCGAAATCGAGGCGCGGCTGGCGTTCGAACAGGTTCTTGCCCGGGTCGCCGTAGCCGATGTTGACGAGGAAGTTGGACTTTATCTGGGTACCCGCGAAGAACTCGGCGTCCACGCCCGCCTGGTCGAAACCCGACATCGGGCCGCAGTCGAGGCCCAGGGCGCGGGCGGCGATGATCAGGTAAGCGCCCTGGAGGGAACCGTTGCGCATGGCGGTCGACTGGATCATGGCCTCGTTGCCCACGAACCAGCTGCGCGCGTCGGCATGCGTGAACAGCTTCGGCAGCTTTTCGTAGAACGCGAAGTCCGTCGCCACGATGGCCGTGACGGGAGCCGCCATGGTCTTCTCGCGGTTGCCTTCCGAAAGATAGGGCTCGAGACGCTCCTTCGCATCCTTCGACTTCACGAAGACCAGGCGCATCGGCGAGGAATTCGCCGAGGTCGGGCCGAATTTCGCCAGATCGTAGATCTGCCGGATCTGCTCGTCGGTCACTTCCTTCGGCAGCCACCAGTTATAGGTGCGGGCGGTGCGGAAAATCTGGTCGAGCGCGGCATCGGTCAACGGGGAACTCATGGGTATCCTTGTACAGTGACAATGCGCCGGGACCCCGGCATCCACACAGTGTAAGCGCCACGACGCGGTTCGTGGATCGGCAGCCAGGGAACGAACTGTGCCGAAATCGACAACAATCGAGCCGGCCGGCAACTTGCCGCGGGAGTCCTGCTGGGTGCTGACCGATGGCGCTCCGGGCAACCGCCGGCAGGCGCTGGCCCTGGCCGAGGCCCTCACGCCGTCGATCCGCGAGATCGTGATCGGCCTGCGCCCACCCTGGTCGTGGTTCGCGCCGCGGGCGTTCCCCGGAGGCCGGCTGGCACTCGGCCGCGATGAGGAAAATCTCCTTCCGCCCTGGCCCAGGCTCGCGATCGGCTGCGGCCGCGAGGCCGCCTGGGCCACCCGGCAGATCCGCCGCTGGTCCGCGGGCGCCTGCCTGACGGTGCAGATCCTCGACCCGCGGATCGACCCGTCGCACTGGGACCTCGTCGTGGCCCCGAAGCACGATGGGCTGCGCGGCGACAACGTGCTCAATCCACTGGGCTCGCTCAATCCCATCGACGATGCCTGGCTCGCCGACGGCCGGGAAGCGTTTGCACCCTTCGCCGCCCTGCCCGCACCGCGGCTCGGCGTGCTGATCGGCGGCGCGCGACGCGGGACGCCGTTCGATGCGAGGGCGAGCGAGGCTTTCCTGGATGCCGTGCGTGCGCGGCATGCGAAGGATGGTGGTTCGGTGCTGATCGCCGCCTCGCGGCGCACGCCCGCGGCCATCCTCCCGCGCATCCGCCAGGCATTCGCCGGCATGCCGGGCGTGGTGTGGACAGGTAGCACGGATGGCCCGAATCCCTATCCCGGCATCCTCGGCTGGGCCGACCGGCTCGTGGTCACGCCCGATTCGGTGAACATGCTTTCCGAAGCGTGCGCGACGGGGCGGCCCGTGCATACGTTTACCTCGGCGCCGTTGCCGGCGAAGCTGGCGCGGTTCCATGCCGAACTGCGCGTGGCGGGCCTGCTGCACGATATCGATGCGGCTACCGCGGCCGCCCAGGCGCCGCTACGGGAAACCGCGGCGATTGCCGCGGAGGTGCGGAAGCACCTGGGGCTGGGCTGACTGGGGTCTATGAATCGAATGGATTCAGGGCCGGCCTGACCTGTAGGAGCGCGCCTTGCGCGCGACAGTCTTTTGCGAAGAGCAGCAGGGCCTGTTGCTCACGGCCTCAAAACATGTCGCGCGCAAGGCGCGCTCCTACATCAGGCGTCGACGTAGCGGGCGGCGTCGCCTACCCAGCGGGCGATGAGGCGTTCGCAGCGGTCGGGGTGGTTCTTCATCATGGCCTCGGCCACGCGTTGTACGTCGGGCATGAGGTGCGCGTCGCGCGCGAGGTCGGCGATGCGGAACTGTAGCTGGCCGGTCTGCCGCGTGCCGAGGACTTCGCCCGGACCACGCAGTTCGAGGTCCTTTTCCGCGATGCGGAAACCGTCGTTCGTCTCGCGCATCACCTGCAGGCGTTCCTTCGCCAGCCGCGACAGCGGTGTCTGATAGAGCAGCACGCAGTTCGACGCGACGGAACCGCGCCCGACGCGGCCGCGCAACTGGTGCAGCTGCGCGAGGCCGAGGCGCTCACTGTTCTCGATCACCATGAGGCTGGCGTTGGGCACGTCCACGCCCACCTCGATCACGGTGGTGGCGACCAGCACGGCGAGTTCGCCGGCCTTGAACGCGTCCATGATTGCCTGCTTCTCCTTCGGCTTCATGCGCCCATGGATCAGCCCGACGGCAAGATCCGGCAGCGCCGTGCTGAGTTCCGCGTGGGCCACCTCGGCGGCCTGCGCGTCGAGCTGCTCGGATTCCTCGATGAGCGTGCATACCCAGTACACCTGGCGCCCCTGCATGCATGCAGCGTGGATGCGCTCCATGACGTCGTAGCGGCGTTCGTTCGAGATGGCGACCGTCTGTACCGGCGTGCGCCCCGGCGGCAGTTCGTCGATCGAGGAGACGTCCAGGTCGGCGTAGGCGCTCATGGCCAGCGTGCGCGGGATCGGCGTGGCGGTAAGCACGAGCTGGTGCGGAATGAGGTCGCCCTCGGCGCCCTTGTCGCGCAACGCCAGCCGCTGGTGCACGCCGAAGCGATGCTGTTCGTCGACGATGACCAGGCCGAGGCGAGAGAACGCCACGCCTTCCTGCATCAACGCATGCGTGCCGACGACGACGTGCGCGCTGCCGTCCGCCGCATGGCCGAGGGCGTTCTTGCGCGCCCTGCCCTGCACCTTGCCGGACAGCCATTCCACGGTCAGGCCGAGCGGCTCGAGCCAGGCGCGGAAATTGCGCAGGTGTTGCTCGGCGAGCAGCTCCGTCGGCGCCATGAGCGCGACCTGGTAACCGCTTTCCACTGCGGCCACGACGGCGAGCGCGGCGACCACGGTCTTGCCGCTGCCGACGTCGCCCTGCACGAGGCGCAGCATGGGATGCGCCCGTGCGAGGTCGCGCGCCACCTCGTTCGACACGCGGGCCTGCGCGCCGGTGAGCGCGAACGGCAGCCCTTCGAGCAGGCGCTCGCGCAAGGCGCCCGCGCTCTTCAGGGCCGGTGCCTTGCGCTTCTTCACCGCCGCGCGCATCCGCCTCAGCGTGAGGTGCTGGGTGAGCAGTTCTTCGAAGGCGAGGCGCTTCTGCGCCGGATGCGTACCTTCGCCGAGCTGGCGCAGGTCTACTTCCGCCGGTGGGCGATGCACGTAGAGCAGCGCATCGCGCAACGAGGTGAGGCCGGAAGGAAGGTGCACACCCTCGGGAATCAGTTCGAGCCGGTCGTCGGCAGGCAGATGCGCCAGCGCACGGGAAACCACCCCTGCCAGCCGGCGCGCGCCCAGTCCTTCCGTGGTCGGGTAGACCGGGGTGAGGCGCTCGTCCACTGCCACAGGTTCGTCGAGCTCGATCCGCTGGTACTGCGGATGCACCATCTCGAGCCCTTGCGGACCCTGGCGTACTTCGCCGAAGCAGAGCAGCCGCGCGCCCTTCGGCAGCTGGTCCACCTGCGCCTTGCGGAAGTGGAAGAAGCGAAGCAGCAGGGCGCCGCCCGACGCGTCGCCGATGATCACCTTCAGCTGCGGCCGGAAGCGGAAGCCGTGCTCGACGAAATCGACGATGCCCTCCACCTGCGCGCGGTCGCCCGGACGAAGCGCGGCGATGGGCAGCACGCGGGTGCGGTCCTCGTAGCGGAGCGGCAGGTGGAACCAGAGGTCCTGCACCGTGCGCAGGCCCAGCCGGCCGAGTGTTTCGGCCAGCGCGGGACCCACGCCGCCGAGCGTCGTCAGCGGCGCGCGGCCCGGATCCGCCGGTGCGGCGGCGGGAATCGGCGTGCGGCTAGCGGCCACGGGAAGCGCTGGAAGTTCAGGGCAGGACGAGGATGGCGTCGACCTCGACCTGGGCGCCCTTCGGCAGCCCGGACACTTCGATGGTCGAGCGCGCCGGATATGGCTGCTGGAAGTACTCCGCCATGACGGCATTCACCGCGGCGAAGTTGCCGAGGTCGGTCACGTAGATGCCCACGCGCACGATGTCGGCGAGCGTGCCGCCCGCTGCCTCCGCGACGGCCACGAGGTTGTCGAACACGCGGCGGGTCTGCACCGTGATGTCGCCCTCGACGAGGTTGCCGGTGGCGGGATCGAGCGGGATCTGGCCGGAGAAGTACACCGTGTTCCCGGCACGCACGGCCTGCGAATATGGGCCGATGGCCGACGGTGCCTTCTCGGTGGCGATGGTGCTGCGGGTCATGGAGCATTCCTCGACGGGTTATCCGGAGAGTCTATCGAGGATACGGCGCCGGGTGTAGGAGCGCGCCTTGCGCGCGACAGCTTTTCGCGCCGGTCTGGGAAGTTGGCGCGCCAGCTCCGGGTCACAGCCTCAAAACATGTCGCGCGCGATGCGCGCTCCTACAACGGGTGGCGGTAGACGCCGCTGACTACGCCGGTGCGGCGGACGCGGCGCATCACGTCGGCCAGGTGCTTGCGATCCTTCACCTCGATGGCGAAGAGGAGCGTGGCGGCCGTGCTGTCGCGCTCGATGTATTCCACGTTCTCGATATTGGAGCCCGCGTCGGCGATGGCCGCCGCAACGGTCGCGAGCACGCCCGGGCGGTTCAGCACTTCGATGCGCAGTTCGGCCCGGTAGTCGCCGGTGACGTCGCGGTCCCACTCGATGGCCACGATGCGTTCCGGCGTCTTGCGGAACTCGGCCACGTTGGGACATTCCACGCGGTGCACCACGATACCCTTGCCCGACGAGAGGAAACCGACGATCTCGTCTCCCGGCAATGGATGACAGCAGTTGCCGAAGCTGAGCACCCCGCGCTCGGCACCGCTGATGCGGATCTTCTCAGCGGAATGCTCGGTGGCAGCCGGCGCCCGCTCTTCGTTCGGGCCCAGGAAATTGACCAGCTGCGTGGCGACCTGATCGGCGAAGCGGTTGCCCAGCGCGATCTCCGACAGCAATTCCTCGAGCCGCTTCAGCTTGGATTCCTCGAGGAAGCGGTCCAGCGTCGCCGCCGGCACCGCGTCGAGGCTGAGGCCGCGCGCGTCCAGCGCGCGGTCAAGCATGCGGTGACCGAAGTCCACGGCATCCTCGTGCTGCAGGTGTTTCAGGTACTGGCGGATCGCCGTGCGCGCCTTGCCGGTGACCACGGCCTCGAGCCACGCGGGATTGGGCACGGCGGACGGCGCGGTGATGATTTCCACCTGCTGGCCGGAGACGAGGCGCGTGCGCAGCGGCACGAGTTTCTTGTCGACGCGCGCCGCGACGGCATGGTCGCCGACATCGGTATGCACCGCATACGCGAAGTCCAGCGCCGTGGCGTTGCGCGGCAGCGAGAAGATCTCGCCGCGCGGCGTGAACAGGTAGACCTCGTCCGGGAACAGGTCGATCTTGACGTTTTCGAGGAACTCGGCCGCCGAAGGCGTGTTCGCCTGGCTGTCGGCAAGCGCCGAGAGCCATTCTCGTGCGCGCGCCTGCGCGCTGTTCGCCGGACCGGAATCGCTCTTGTACGCCCAGTGCGCCGCCACGCCGCGCTCCGCCACCGATTCCATTTCCGCGGTGCGGATCTGGATTTCGATGGGCGCGCCGAACGGGCCGAGCAGCACGGTATGCAGCGACTGGTAGCCATTGCCCTTGGGAATGGCGATGAAATCCTTGAAGCGCCCGTCGACCGGCTTGTAAAGGCCGTGCACGGCACCCAGCGCCATGTAGCAGTGCATCGCCGAATCGGTGATGACGCGGAAACCGTAGACGTCCATCAGCTGCGCGAACGATTTGTGCTCGTTGCGCATCTTCGAATAGATGCTCCACGCCGACTTGATGCGGCTGACCGCGCGGCCGGGGATCTTTTCCGCGGCGAGGCGGCCCTCGAGGGCCATCTCGATCTTGGCCATGGCCTCGCGGCGATTGCCGAGGGCGGCACGGATGCGCTCGCCGATGATGCGGTGGCGATCCGGATAAAGCGCCTTGAAGCCGAGATCCTGCAGCTCGGCCTTGAACTTGTTCATGCCGAGGCGCTGCGCGATCGGCGCGTAGATCTCCAGCGTCTCGCGCGCGATGCGCCGGCGCGACGCGGCGTCCTTCGCGCCGAGGGTGCGCATGTTGTGCAGGCGGTCGGATAGCTTGATGAGAATGACGCGCAGGTCGCGTGCCATCGCCAGCAGCATCTTGCGGAAGCTTTCCGCATCGGCCTCGGCACGGCTGGAGAAGCGCATCTTGTCCAGCTTGGTGACGCCATCGACCAGCTCGGCCACGGTTTCGCCAAAGGCGCCCGCGAGCTCGTCACGGCCCAGCTGGGTGTCTTCGAGCGTGTCGTGCAGGATGGCCGCGATGATGGTCTCGGCATCGAGGCCGAGATCGGCGAGCACGTGGGCGACCGCCACGGGATGCGTGATGTACGGCTCGCCGGACTTACGGGTCTGACCTTCGTGCGCGGCCGCGCCGACCAGGTAGGCGCGACGGATGCGCATCACCTGCTCGTGCGGCAGATAGGCGCCGACGCGCTCCTCCAGCGCCTGCACGTACGGCGGCACCGGTCGGTCGTCGACCACGTCGGTCAGTTTTTTCGCAGGAATGACGTTCATCGGGAGCACCTCCCGCCTCAGGCGACGGAGCCTCCCGTGCGCGGCTTCCGGGGCCGCGCGTCAACCTGCGCAGGATGCGGATGAATGCAGGGCCGACAGCGACCCGGCGTCATCAGTCATCTCCGCCCTTCGAGAGGTCGTCGTCCACTTCCGTGGCGGCCCACTCGAGGGCTTCACGCTCGGCACGCTCGCGGGCTGCGCGGTCGATCTCGTCGATCATCTCGTCATTGACGCGGCGATCGGCGATCTCGCGCAGGGCAAGCACGGTCGGCTTGTCGTTGCTCGGATCGAGGGTCGGTTCCGCACCCTTGGACAACTGGCGGGCGCGCTTGGTCGCCATGAGCACCAGCTCAAAGCGGTTGTCGACTACCTCGAGGCAGTCTTCGACGGTAATACGGGCCATTTCAAATCCTTGACATCAAAGACACTTCTGGTTGAGCAGTGTACCGGCCCGGCCCGTTGGCTGGCAATCGGGCGGGGGGTATGATGCCCGGTTCAGCCAAGACGGATGGCAGTGGTGCAAATAATAATACCGCACGGTACAATAAAGAACCGACCCACCCCCAAAGCCGCATCGATGCACCCCAGAAACCTGCCCCGGATGGTCCGCACCGCGTTTGGCGTCCTCGTTGTCGCGCTCCTGGCGGCCTGCCATGTGGCGCCCCCGCGCACCGACGACCCGAACGAGAAGTTCAACCGCAAGGTCTACGCCTTCAACGACCAGCTCGACAAGGCGGTGATCCGCCCGGTCGCGGTCGGCTACCGGAAGGTCACCAACCCGCCGGTCCGTACGGCCATCAGCGACTTCTACACGAATATCCGCCTGCCCATCACGGTGGCCAACGACCTGCTCCAGGCCCGCCCGAAGCAGGCCCTGCAGTCCACCAGCCGCTTCGTGGTCAACCTGACCATCGGCTTCCTGGGCTTCAAGGACCCGGCGAGCCTGCTCGGCCTGCCGCTGGAGGAGAACGACTTCGGCGTGACCCTCGCCCGCTGGGGCGTGCCCGAGGGCGACTTCCTCATGCTGCCCTTCGTCGGCCCGACCACGGTCCGCGACGTCTGGCGCCTGCCGGTCGACAGCTACTTCTTCGACCCGATCAGCTATTACTCGCGTAACCACGACTTCAAGTACGGCCAGCAGTACGTGCCGCAGGTGCTCTACCTCGTGACCCTGCGCTCGCGTGGCATCGACGCGGAAAGCTTCCTCGCCTCGGCCTACGACCCGTACGTGTTCATGCGCGACGCCTACCGCCAGCAGCGGCTCTACAAGAATTACTACGGCAACCCGCCGCCGGAAGCGATCGAGCAGATGCAGGGCCTGAACGACAGCAAGGATTTCGACCCGGACAAGCTCCTCGAAGAGCAGCACACCTGGGAACACAAGAACGGCGAACAGCCGGAATGACGAAAGGGCCCGCAAGGGCCCTTTTGCCGACGGCGGCACGACGTGTAGGAGCGCGCCTTGCGCGCGACATGTTTTGAGGCCGTGACCCGGAGCTGGCGCGCCAGCTCGGGAACTGGCGCGAAAAGCTGTCGCGCGCGGCGCGCGCTCCTACAAGAGGGATTCGACGCCGGAGACGCGGGCCAGGGCCTGGAGGCCGGCGGGGGCATTGATGACCGAGATCGCCCTGCGCTTGCCGCGGACATGCGCCAGCAGAGCCAGCACCGTGGCCAATCCCGCACTGTCGGCCTGGCCGACGCCGGCGAGGTCGAGGGAGACCTGCGCGCCCCGGTCCAGTTCGGCACGAGCGGCATTCAGGACCGCCGACGCGGTGGCGAACGTGAGAGCGCCGGAGACCGCGAGGGTCTCCGGCGCCGGATGGTCCAGCTGGAACGCCGGCTGGCTCACTGCTTCCCGCCGGCCGTCTGCTGCTTCATCTCGTCGATGGCGGCCGAGCCCTTCTGCTCGAGGTCGGCGGTGAGCTTGTCGAGGCCTTCCTTCTTGATCTCGGCATCGACCTGGTTGCGGTAGTTCGTGATGTACGAGATGCCCTCGATGATCACGTCGTAAGCCTTCCAGTCGCCGCTCTTCGACTTGCGGAACGCGTAGTCGACCGACACCGACTTGCCGTCGTCGAGCATGACCTGGGTGCGCACCACCGTGCGCTTGTTGTTGAGGTCGCCATTGAACGGCAGCACCTTCACGCGGCCGCGCGTGTAGTTGAGCAGGCCTTCCGCGTAGCGATGGGTGATGGAGTTGTAGAAGGCCTTGGCGAAGCGCTCACGCTGCTGCGGCGAGGCTCCGTTCGCGTTCGTGCCGAGCACGAGGATGGACGCGTAGTCGATATCGAAGTGCGGCAGGAACACGTCGTCGATGACGGCGATGAGTTTTTCCTTGTCGCTCTTCAGCTCGGCCTGATGGCCTTCGATGGCCTTGGCCAGGTCGTCGGAGATCGTGGTGACGATCTGCTGCGGAGTCTGGACGTTGGCTGCGGCTGCCGGAGCGGACGCGTCCTGCGCGAGTACGGGCATGGCCGTCGCCGCGGTCACGGCGAGGGCGATGGCGAGGGAAAGCTGACGCAACATGCGGTGTCTCCTGGTCCGGCGTTATTTCTTGCCGGCGTTATCGGATGGGGCGGCACTTTGGGTGCCGCCGGGCTTGTTCTCGCTCGGCGAACCGTTCACCAGGAACTTGCCGATCAGGTCTTCCAGCTGGAGCGCGGATTGCGTCAGCACGAAGCTGTCGCCGTCCGCCAGGTATTCCGGCGAGCCGCCGGGCTGGATCGCAACATACTGGCTACCGATCAAACCGCTAGTGAATACCGCTGCCGACGAGTCGTCCGGTATCTGGGAGTAACGCTTGTCGATCGCAAGGGTCACCGTGGCTTCCACCGCGCCGGGCTTGACCACCACGGACTCGACGCTGCCGATGGGCACGCCGGCCATCTTCACGGCCGCGCCGGGCTGCAGGCCTCCGATATTGGTGAAGCTGCCGGTGACATGGAACGTGCCGCCAAGCCGGTCGGGGGCGCTGCCGCCACCGAAGAACTTGCCGAGCATCTCCTCCAGCTGCTGGGCCGGACGGGTCAGGCCGATCTCGCCGCCTTCTTTCACCGCGCTCTTCGACTGGCCGAACTGGATGCCGACGTACTGATCGCCGAGCAGGCCGCTGGTGTAGATGGTGGCGACCGAGTCCTCGGGAATGTCCTTGTGGTGGTCGTCGATGGCGAGGGTGACTTTCGCCTCCTCCTTGCCCGGCACCAGGTCGATGGCCTGGACCGAACCCACGCGCACGCCGGCGATCTTCACCGGTGCGCGGACCTTGAGCTGGCCCACGTTGGCGAAACGGGTTGCGACGGTGTAGGTGTCGCCGCCGCGGGTGTTGGCCACCGAGGTGGTCTGGGTGGCGAGGTAGGCGAGGGCGGCGAAGCCGAGCACGATGAACAGGCCGGTGCCGACGGCATAGGAACGTCTCTGGGTCACGGCACGATCCTCAGGTAGGCGATGGGGGAAGGGGTCATGGCGGGTCTCCGGCGCCTCAGATCAGGAACGAGGTGAGGACGAAGTCCAACGCCAGGATGGCGATGGACGAAGCCACCACCGTGCGCGTCGTCGCATAGGCGACGCCTTCGCTGGTGGGCGGGGTGGTATAGCCCTGGAACACCGCGA